>JAGRLM010000047.1 GCA_020441795.1 Nitratireductor sp. | reverse complement strand
TGGATTGCCAGGTCTTGCGGCCCATTATGATCGGCTTTCCCATGGTGATCGCCTTGAAACGCTTTAGATCGCTGGGAAGGCGCCACGGCAGACCTCCATCGGCTCCGATCACGCCATTTTCTCCCACAGCTACCACGAGTGCAATTTCCAAGATTTTCTCCGTTTACGAATTCACTATTTTCCACTGGCTGCTGTATGGCAGTGCTGCCTGAATTTGGCTAGGATGCCTTCGGGGCATGACATCATCAGGGCTGGTTATAACATGAATACAAGGGAAATTTGCATCTTTGTCGGCATGGCAGCCATGTTGGCAGGCTGTCAGACATCAACTTCGACAGCTTCCAAGACCGGCATGGAGACATCGGACCTCAGTGTCGCCGAGGGTCAGGCCGTTGCGACCGACCCCAATGCGGCTCCGGTTGTAACCGCCTCAGCAAGTGATCCCGGGCTGTCGAAAGCAAGCCTCGCTGCAGAATCACAATCCGCCGCTAGCCCTACGGCAAGCGCTGCGCAAACGCCGCAGGTGGCGCAGCAATGCACCATTGCGCTGGCTGGCGGCCCGCCACCAAAACCGGCGCGCGGAGCTGATTTTGGCAAGGCTGTCGTCAAGGATGTTGGCAAGAATGTCAGTCGCAACCTGCTGACCCTGGTCGGTGGTGCCGTGGGAGGCCAGATCGGCTCAGCGGTCGCCAGCGGCACTGCTCAGGCAACCATTCGCAGCGAAGGGGATATCAAGGGCACCTGGATGATAACCGATGGCTCCCCCGGTTGCGCCTGCCAGGTCGATATCGGCGGCTTGTTCAAGCTCCAGGGCAAGGGAAGCGATACCGGGACCTTGAAGCCAAGTGGCTGCAACAATCCAGCATTGCAACAAATGGCATCATGGGCACTGGGTTACTCGTTTTCGGGCTATGACGCGAAATTCGAACTGAAGGCGCGCGACAAGAAAACGGTTCTGGCAACACTGAACCGCGAAGGCATCCATTATTTTGCCGGCACCATGGCAGACGGCACTCCGGTCACGCTGTGGCGCGACGGACAGAATTACAACGCTTTCAAGAAGTAGGGGCTTTCAAGAAATAAGCGCCTTTAAGGAAAAAGGCCCTTCAGGAAACAGGCTGCTCAAACGGCAATCGGGGCCTTGATCGAAGGATCGGCATTATAATTGTCGAGCCTGAAATCGGCAGGCGTGAAGCAGAAAATGTCCGTCACCTGCGGATTGATCCACATATGAGGCAACGGCTTGGGCGTGCGCGTCAATTGCTCTCGCGCCTGCTCGAAATGATTGTGATAAAGATGCGCATCGCCAAGCGTGTGGACAAAATCACCGGGCTGGAGCCCCGTGACTTGCGCCAGCATCTGTGTCAGCAGCGCATAGGAAGCAATGTTGAACGGCACCCCAAGGAAAATGTCGGCCGAGCGCTGGTAAAGCTGACACGAAAGCCTGCCATTGGCGACATGAAACTGGAACAGGCAATGGCATGGCGGCAAGGCCATCTCGTCGACTTCGGCCGGATTCCACGCAGACACAATATGCCTGCGTGAATTCGGGTTATTCGTCAGGCTTTCGACCAGCTTCGATATCTGGTCAATGCTGCCGCCCTTGCCATCCGGCCATGAGCGCCACTGCTTGCCATAGACCGGGCCAAGATCGCCATTCGCGTCAGCCCATTCGTCCCAGATGCTTACACCATGCTCGTGCAGAAAGCTGATATTGGTGTCGCCATTCAGGAACCAGAGCAACTCAACGATGATCGATTTGAGATGGAGTTTCTTGGTTGTCAGCGCCGGAAATCCTTCCGACAGGTCAAAGCGCATCTGGTGCCCGAATATCGAGCGCGTACCCGTACCGGTGCGGTCGCCGCGGTCGACCCCCTCATCAATCACTTTTTGCAGAAGGTCCAGATATTGGCGCATGGCTTCGTTCCTGATTCTTGTCGGCAAAGATAGCGCGAAGCGATCAGGAACGAAAACCTTTGCGGAAAGTTTTGAGGTCAGTTCACAAGCCGCGGCGTTGTGCCCAGTAATCCGCCCGGAACCGGAACCTTGGTATTGGAATAATCCGCATTGAGCGTGAGGATCGGCCCAGCCTGCAGCCACAACCTTCCGGTCACGATTGCCGTATAGGCGGATGCATCGGCAACCGGTGCATTGGAATCGATCAACAGGATGCTGCGCGACAGATATATGGTGCCGAGAAGATTGCGGGCATTGTTGCTCTTGATGCGATGCAGGCGGACATCCTTTGGCACGCTGAAACGGATGAAAAGCGGATTGAAGTCAAAACTGTAGCTGACATTCCGGTCCTCATAGAACAGCAAGCCTGCAAGTGGACCGGTTTCGGGTGCGGAAATGTCTATGGTGGAATTCGGCGCAAAATCGATCAGGGAATCATCCCCCGTCAGGAAAAAGCCGATCTTCGTGCCTTGCAGGGTTGCTCCGTCATCAACTTTCAGCTTTCCGCCGGAGATCACATAGACGCCTGGTGCCAGATCAACCCTGGCACCATTCGTGATCGTCAGGCCACCACAATAGACGCCTGGATGGATGGTTTCATTGACGCTCGCCACGTAATTGGTTTCATCGCAAGCGCCAAAGCTTGGCGCTGTACGCGAGGCCAGTGGATCCGCGATCAGCGGGCAATCAGTAATCGGGTCTGGTGAAACGGTAGGTTTGCCAAACTTGAGAACGCCACCGCCAGAACAGATCGACTGAGCGGTCAGGGATGCAGTTCCATCCAGCCTTATTGCCCATGGATCATCGGTATTGGCATAAACGGCACAATTGTCGGCAGAAAGAATGGCCTTGTTCTCGAGATGGATGCTTGATTTCGCATATTTCTGCGGCGGCATCAGGCCGACAACGCAGGAAAGTCCCTGCCCTGCAAGTTCAGCGGAGGCGGACACCACGATCGGCGTCACTCCGGGATCGAAAAGCTGCGCGAAAAACGGCTTCCATTCATAAGACAGCTTGATCTTCACACCATTGCGAGTGTTGTTGATCTCGGTCGAAACCGTCATCTTGTTGATGCCGTCATCAACTGGTTGAACGGAATTCGCTGATACGAATTCGTCAGCGACCGCTTCAATTTCGGTGTCACCCATATTGGCGATGGAGAGTTCCTTGGCACTGGCAAGGGCTGCTGCGTCCGCCAGGTTCTGGAGGTCGGAACGCTTGTTGAATAGCAATGCGTAATCCGTGGCCAAGCCGCCCATGCCAAACAGCACAGGCGCGCAAATGGCCATGATCAGGGCAAAATTGCCCGATCTTGAATGGAAAAACCTCGAAAAGATCCGCATTTGCAGCCCTGCACTTACCGGCTTGTCTCCGGTTTACCGCTTGCTCGAACCCCCACTCTCACACAAAGCCATGAAAAATTGGTTATCCGCGCAACCAGAATTCGATGGATGCGTAAAATACACCAAATTCCCGGTTACTTCGTGAGCACAGGGCGAATGCTCAACAAACCGTTTGGAACCGGAACTTCTGTCTTGGAATAGTCGGCATTGAGAACAAGCGTTGGCCCGGCTTTCAGCCATAGCCGCCCGACAATGGCCGCCGTCCAGGGCGAGGCATCGGCGACCGGCTGCGTGGCATCCACCAGAAGCAGGCTCTTGGGAACATAAATCGCACCGAGCAGATAATGCGCATTGTTCGATGAAATCCGGTGAAGCCGAACATCAATCGGAAGGTTCAAAAGATCCCAGGGATCGAAATTGAAATTGAACGGGACATTCTTGTCTTCCATGAACAGCAGGCCAGCAAGCGGTCCGCTCAACGGTGCCGTCAGGCTGATCGAAGTGTCGGGATCGAAGCTGAACACCGAGTTTATTCCGGCCAGGTAGAAGCCAACTTCCTCGCCCTGTACCGAAGCAGTGTCTGTTACCAGAAACTCCCCGTCCTTGATGATATAGACACCGGGCTGGAATTTGACGTTTGCATTGCCTTGTATTCTCAGGCCACCGCAATAAGTGCCAGGCCGCAATGTTGCATCAGTACCAACCACGAGGTTGATTTCATCGCAATTTCCAACTACCGGACCAGGCCGCGACTTCAGCGGATCCTGAATAAGCGGGCAGTCCTCGATAGGCTTCGGGCTTGCCGAGGAGGTCGTGGAACGAAACCACACGCCGCCCGCAGTGCAGATCGTATTGGCTTCGATATGGGCACCCGGATCAAGGCGAATGCCCCTGGCATGGGTTGAATTGCTGTAGACATCGCAATTATCGGCACGCAGGTTTGCATTATCTTCCAGATGGATGGTCGATTTCGCAGTTCGCTGTTGCGGCATCAGGCCAATGACGCAAGTCAAACCCTTTCCCGCCAGGTTTGCTGTTGCACTCACAACGATTGGCGTGACACCCGGATCAAACAATTGCGCAAAGAACGGCGCCCATTCATACGACAGATCGACTTTGACGCCCCGCTCCCCCGTCAGCATCTTGGCATTTATGGAAAGTGCCGCGGATTTGGTAACGTTTGCTTTTGTCGTGTAGAAATTCGCCAGAACGAACTCCTCGGCAGCCGATTGCACTTGCGAAGCCGTTGCGGTTGAAACCACAAGTTCTTCCGCGCTTGCAAGCGCTGCTGCGTCCGCCACATTCTGCAATTCGGCGCGCTTGTTGTAGAGCAAGGCATAATCGGTCGCGAGGCCACCCATGCCGAACAGGACGGGCGCACAAATTGCAACAATGATTGCAAAATTTCCGCTTCGTGCTCCGATGAAATTCTTCAGAAGATCCAAGAGGCTACCCGTGTTCCGATTATTCCACGGTCCGACCTACACCCAAAAATTGAATCACTCGTAAATTCGAATGCTAAACTCGCGATCGTCCAGGGGAAACTTGAGCCAGCGGTTCATCAATCGGAAAAACGGCAGAGCCGCGTCAGCTTCCTTGCACCTTAAAGTTCGATCTTGGACTTTTTCTCCCGCTCGAGAAATTCAATCTGCTTTTCAACAGTATAGTCCCTGACAATCGGTGCGGCATCGCGCTTTCGCGAAAGCTGCATGTGAAACACCATCTGGCTCCCGGTCTTGAACATCATCTCCGCGCTGATGAGGTAGAACTCCCACATCCGCGCGAACCGTTCGTCATACAATGCCACCACCTTGTCGCGGTTTTTCTCGAACCGCTCACACCAATGCGCCAGCGTGTAAGCGTAGTGCAAACGCAGGAATTCCAGATCAGTACACCAAAGGTGATTGCGCTCGATTACTTCGAAGACCTCCGACAATGCAGGCGAATAGGCCCCGGGAAAGATGTATTTGCGGTACCAGGGGCTTGCCATGCCCGGCGGGCTCATATGGCCGATGGAGTGAATGAGCGCCAGGCCATCATCAGGCATCAAGGCATTGAGCTTGGAAAAGAACTCGTCATAGTGACCGACACCGACATGCTCGAACATGCCGACTGAAACTATACGGTCAAACTGTTCGTCGACCTCGCGATAGTCTCGAAGCTCGAAGCGAACACGGTCTCCAAGCCCAGCCTTCGCCGCACGTTCACTGGCCAGTGCATGTTGCTCGCTGGACAGCGTCACGCCAAGCACCTGTACATCTTCCAGTTGCGCCAGATAGAGCGCAAGGTCGCCCCAGCCGCATCCGATATCAAGGACTTTCTGGCCGGGCTTCAGATCAAGCTTGGCGGCAAGTAATCTCAACTTGTTGCGCTGGGCTGTTTCGAGACTGTCTGCGGGATCGCGGAAATAGGCGCAGGAATACAGCAAGTTCTTGTCGAGAAACAGTTTGTACAGGTCGTTTCCCAGATCATAGTGATGGGCAACATTCTTGCGCGCCTCGCCCCTCTTGTTCGACTGCTGCACCTTGCGGACCAGCATCTTGATCCCGTTGAGGAACTTGTGCGCCGGCACACTTGAAAGCGAATAACGATTGGCCGAAAACAGTTCGAGAAAATCGCGCACCGTCGAGCCTTCCTCGAACGTCACCCCGCCATCCATATAGGCCTCACCCAGATGCAACTCCGGATTGAGGACGATCTTCCAGTAAAGTGACTTGTCATGGACCCGAAGGGTGACGGGCTTGATCCCCTCATTCGCCGCAGCAGACGACCCACTACCCTCGAAGACATGGCGCTTGCCGGAAACGTCGATGACGTCGAGACGTCCCTTCTTGACGAATGCCGCCAGGGTCTTGTTCAGCGGAAACATTTCAACCTCTCGGAAAAATCATGACCAGCCCAGACCAGCCCATTTGCCAGCGATTGGCAAAGGCATAGGGGGCGACCTACTTGCCAGCCAGTATCTGCGGCCAGTTCGCATCAGCTTTCGAAATGTAGCCGGGTATGTCCTTCGACCATCGCGCTTTCACGCCCGACGAATAGTTCAAATAAAGCTTGTTGTCGACAATGGAAAAGGCAGAAGGGTCGGTCGTTGCCGTGCTTCCATACGATACTGCATAAGCGCAGTAACCGCCATATTGTGGCGCGTATTTCTCTGGCGCTGCCGCAAACAAGGCGCGGTTTTCCTTGCTGGCAAACCGCCATTTGGCACCCTTCCACTCGTGGATGATGTCAGCACTTCCCTCAACGGGCTTGTTTTCGGTGAAATAGGCAACAGCGTCATAGCCGTTGATGGCGACGCCGGGATAAGCACCCGTGTAGATTTCGTCAGGCGCTGCCGTCGCGGGCAAAACCGTTCCAAATACAAGTCCAAGCAAAACGATTAGGAAGGAAAGTCCATTGCCGGTTCTCATGGCGCACTCCGTTTGAGGCAGTTTGACAGGTCCATGGTGGCAAACCTGACGATCACAAGCCAGACAAGAAAACTTGAATCGCGAACGCAAGACGGCCCCGCAATGCAGGGCCGTCAAGCGCGATCAATCGTTGAAACAGGATCAGAGCGTGCCGAGCTTGCCCAGATGTTTTGCAGTCAGGTAGTAGAAGGTGACGCGCTGCTTGTTGCGGTCTGCCTTCATTTCCTCGCAGACTTTGGCGATCACGTCATTGCACTTGCCTTCATCGGTGAGGCCAAGCTTTTTCATGCACCATTTTTCGCGCACGCGATCCAGTTCTGCAGGATCAGTACAAGATACAAGCGAAGCATCGCGGCTCTGCAATGCTATTCCAAGGTGGCGAACAATCTTCTTCACCGTGTCTTCGCTTGCGCCTGCATCATAGCGCTGAACATCTGCAAGATAATCACTCATCTGGGGTCTCCCATCCTGTCTGTTTGCCGCGGAGCATTGGCGCATACCCCCGGCCTGTTCCTTGACAATGCGCCCACGGGCAGACGAATCCCGTAATTGCAACCTTATCACCTGACTTACGTTGCGTCACCATGCCGTTGCACACTGACTGTCCCCGATATTTCCGCCGGACAAATTCCGCCGCAACAACAGCGCGGGAAGTTTGGACTTTAACTCTGCGCCGATCAAGCCTATATCTGTTGTGCCGGTTCGCCGGATATGACGATAAATGACCTGTGTAATAAACCATTCGGACCCGGGGGCGGTACCCGGCGCCTCCACCAAAACCCATATGTTGCCCAGCAAGGTGAAATATGGGCTTTGGCGGGGGCGAAACAGGATCGACGAGGGCGTAAAGACTGAGTTTTCGTTCGGCATGGTACCCACCGTTATCGGGCCATCTCAATAGTTGCAAACGACAACTATGCGGAAGCACGTCTCGCTGCGTAATGCGGTGCGATAGCTTCAAATAAACTCCTGACTGTTCGCACGGTCAGGCGGGGTTCGGAGGCACCTGGCAACAGAAGCCTCCACTTTTCTCCCATTTGCTGCCTACTATGTCGATGCATGTCCATTTGTTGATCGCATCAGGCGAAGCCTGCCCTTGCGGTATCGTCGGCATTTGGCGTAATCATTGAGTCTCGAGGAACCAGGGCAATCATGTCCGCAATTTCCTGAAATTCTGGCAGGTCCCAATGAGCGACGATCTCATCCGTTATGACATTCTTGCACAGGAGGCGCTTCGCGGCGTGATCCGCAAGGTGCTGGAAGAGGTTGAACGCGCAGGACTGCCAGGGGATCACCACTTCTTCATCACCTTTGCGACGGGATTTCCGGGTGTGCGGTTGTCAAAACGCATGCGCGAGCGATATCCTGAGGAAATGACCATCGTCATCCAGCACAGCTTCTGGAACCTGGAAACCGGCGATACCGGTTTCGAAATCGACCTCTCCTTTGATGACATTCGCGAAAGACTGCGGATTCCCTACGCTTCGATCCAGGGTTTCTTTGACCCCTCGGTGAAATTCGGCCTGCAATTTGACGTGGCTGAAATCGAACCCGAAGCTGTCGGCGAGCCCGATACCGCTGCTCCCAAGCGCAGCAGCGGCCCGGTTTCGGTTCCGTCGGTGAAACCCTCTGGCGAAATTGCGGCAAAGGCACCGGCCCGCAAGCCGACTGCTGCAAAGACAAAGGACGCCAAACCCGCGAAAGGCGTGGATAGCGCCAAACCGGGCGATACCAAGCCAGCCGATGGCGAGGCGACCAAGGGCGCAGATGTCGTGTCGCTCGATTCCTTCCGCAAGAAAAAATAGGACCTGCGCCTTGGCCGAGATCATCAATCTTCGCATGGCGCGCAAGCGGGCAGCCCGACAGGCGCAATCGGAAAAGGCAGAAGCCAACCGGGCGCTTCATTCCGTTCCCTCGCGCGAGCGAAAGGCTGCCCGTGAAAATGACGCCAAGGCCGCAACCCGGTTGGAAGGCCATCTTCGCGACCAGTCAAATCCGCAAGCGCAAGACTGAACGTGAAGAAGCGTTCAGTCTCCATCCACGGCCACCGCACCAGCTATTCGGTGGAGGACCCGTTTCAGGACGAATTGATACGCATTGCAAAGCGCGATGGCATGGCGATTGCGCGCGTGATCGCAATGATCGATTCATCGCGCCCACCCGGGCACAATCTTTCATCGGCAATAAGGTTGTTCGTGCTGGCAGACATCAAGCGCCATGCTGGCCTGCAACGTGATGAAACTCCGCAAGCCTGACCGGATTTCCAGGCAGTTCTGACCCTATTGTCCAAACAGCTTTTTCTGGATGTTGTCGAACAGGTTCTCCGACTGGGTGCGATTGCCATCTTGCGGCGCAATTTCTGCAGGCGGCAAGGGCTGGATCTCGACCACCGGATTTGGCTTTGCCTCCTGCTCGGCCTTTCGCCGCGCTTCTTCCTCCGCCCGCTTGCGCTGTTCTTCCTCGGCCCTGCGCCGTGCTTCTTCCTCCGCACGCCGTTGCGCCTCAGCCTCCGCCTGCTTTCGGGCATCTTCTTCAGCCTTTAGCCGAGCTTCTTCAGCCGCCTTGCGTTTCGCTTCTTCTTCGGCCCTGATACGAGCCTCTTCCTCGGCCTTGCGCCGCTCCTCGGCTTCGCGTTGCTGGCGCTGCAACTCCTCCAGCCGACGCAGTTCCTCCTGCCGTTGCTCTTCACGCATGGCAATGCGCGAATTGGATTCGATCACCTCGCGGCGCAGGCGCTGCTTTTCCATAACCGATTCCTGCAGCAACTCGACGCGGCGCTGCTCCCGCTCGAATGCGAGTAGCGAAAGATATCCCTCAAGCGCGCTGCTGTCCGTCTCCAGTTTCAGATCACCCGGCTTTCCCGTCCAGCGAAAACCGGCTGCCGGCTCCGCACCCGCCAGTTTTTCCTTGCCGGGGTCGAGTCGCACTGTCGCGCTCAACTCGCTGTCGCCATCCGCGAGATCAACCGAAGCGGAGGCATCCACCGTTCCGCCCTCTCCCTCGAACACCGCATTGCGCAGGACAAACCTGCCCTTGGTAACGGAAAAGGCGCCTGTGAAAGATGGGATTGGCAAAGACCCGTTCAGCATTGCGTCACGCGCAATCGGCTGCACATTTGCCGGATTGACCTCGAATTTTTCCTTGCCTCCACGCGCAAGAATCTGGGTCATTCCGTTGACCCCAAGGCCATCGATCCGGCCATCGGTGATCGCCACAACGCCACTGCCCGACAGGCCGGATGCCATTGCTTCCAATGTGCGGCCTGACGTATCCAGGGTCATCGAGATGTCAGCCTTGCCACCAAGCCGTGGCGCATAGCCTGCATCGGCAATCATTTGCCCGGCATCCGCCCCTTCGAGACGTGCCTGCAGATTGGCCACTGCCGTTCCCGCACTGACCTGCAAGCCGCCACTTCCACTGACCGCACCGCCATACCAGGAAAAACCGAAGTCCTGCAGGCTTGGCGAGCCGTCGACCAGCAAGGCACGCGTGCTGAATTGATGGCCCTGCGGTCCAAACCCGGCGTCCAGTTGATCCGATGTCAGCGATACCTCGCCATCAATTCCCTGCAAAAGCGGCGCGCCGAAATTCACCGTCGGCCAGCCTTCGCCATTGGGCGTCATGGTGCCGCTGCCCGTAACCATTTCCCCCACGAAAGGCAGCGAGAGTGTCCCGAATGCCAGTTCCCCCGTGATACGCGGACGCCCTGATGGCACCATCGCAAGGCGCAAGTTGCCCTTGATCACATTGCCGGAATAGGAGCCGGAAATACCGGTTGCATCAAAGCTTTGCTGTCCGGCTTCCAGCCCGCTTGCCAATTTGAAGGTCAATGAAACCGGGTTCCCCTCACCGGTTCCAGGCAATGGATAACCCGCCATCAACAGCCATGGATCGACGTCCTTCGAGCCGAGCGTCACATCCAGCGACACTCCCGATGAAGCAGCAAGCGAAAGCCGCCCGCCGCCACCATCCTTGGCAAGGACCAGTGTACCGCCTGCGCTGAGATCGGTTTGCGGCGAGGACACCGATACATGCGTGGCAAGTCCCGTTGCGGGCTCACCATTGAGATCGGCGGTTACCACCACAGGACCCTCGCCACCAAACGGCAGCACCGGAAGCGCAAACTGGCGCGCCAGTATTCCCGGATCCGACTGCTCGAACCGGACCGAAAGGTCATGCTTTCCCTTGAACCAGTCCCGCGCACTTCCCACGTAGCGATCCCGCAACGAGATCTCGGTGCCTGACACCACGCCTGATATGGCGACTGTGCCAAGCGAGCCTTCGCCTTGCGCCCGCGCTTCGACATCGATTGCCAGATCAACATTCGCAGCAAGATCGGGGGAACCGGCAAGTGCAGCCAGAAAACGGTTTTCCCCCAGCCGTTGCAGGCCCAGATCGGCAAGCCGCGAGCCATCTTCTGCCTGGACCTTGAGTTGGAAACTTCCATTGGCCTTGCCAAGGACATCGGCAAGTTTGCCGGTGCTTTCGATCTTCGCACCAACAAAATCGCCAATATTCAGCTGATCCAGTGACACCGAACCATCCTCAACGCGAAAATGCGTATCGACATTTGATACCGAAAGTCCCTCGACCTCAAGCCGGTCGGCCCGCAACCTGACATCAAGATCATGGCTGGCAAGTTCCGAGGCATTCTGACCGCGTGCCAGCGAATAGACCGCAAGCAGGTCGTCCATGTTGATGCGCTTGCCCTGCAAATCGGCAATGATGCCGGCCTTGCCGTCCACAGGTGCGAGCCTTTGCAGTTTTCCTGTCAGCAATGCGTCGTCGAGTGCCAGTTGCAGATTGTCGAAACTGGCCTGCGAAGGCGTGAAGGTAACATCGGCGCTGAAGCCGCCACTCTTCAGTGAGCGCAATGCTGCACTGCGGCTTCCCGCCAGCCAGGCCGCAAAACCGGTTGGCTGACGCGACGCCAGAAGCATCTTTCCGCTGAACCCGAAATCATCGCGAATGCCAAGCCGACCCGAACCCTCCACAATGGTGTTTCCCGGGAAAAGCGAGCGGAACGAGCGAATGCGCCATGCGCCCGACCCGCGCTCGTCGGGTTCAACAATTGCCGTAACCTCGCGAACAACGGTGTCACCAGCAACGATGGCTGGCAGTGACAAGTCAATCACACCCTTGATCGCAGGCGCCGGCATCCGGTCCACTACCGAGCGCAAGGCAGCAATCCGCTGCTCGATACTGGGTGACGTTCCCGCCGTCTTTTGCTGGCCGCCCACCCGGTCAAGATCGATCTGCCTGCCATCGGCAATCATCCGGAATGACACTTCCTCGCGGATATTCGCCCTGCCATTGCCGGTTATCGTATAGGGATCTTCCCGCGGACCGATCTCCAATCGGTATTCAGGCACTTCCACCAGCGACGGAGTTGCCGAGAACTGACCGGTCGCAACGACCGGCAGCGGATCGCCTACCACCTTTTCCGCCGAACTGGAGGGCGACAGGTCGAATTGCCCATCCCAGGAAAGAATGCCCTCCTTCAGGCCAACCGGTCCGTCAAGCGAAAGCGTATAGGGTACCGCTTCGCGTTTGCTGACCATCTTCACCCGGACCGTGCCCGAAGGCTGCAAACGACCGGTCGTGATGTTGAACTGGGAGGCCGCACCTTCCGCCTCGCCCTCCCCAACGATGCGCCAGGGACCAAACAGCGACTGCGCACTCACATCGGCATTCATCTTTTCAGCCGTCAGGCTCCTGCCCCCGGCAAGCCCGTTGATGCGCAGCGAGGCATCGACAATCCTGAAATTGTCGAGCTTGACCTTTTCGGGATCAACCACGCTTTCCTGGCGTGCGGTCCAGGCAATCGAACCATTCTCGCCGACATCGACAATCACCTTTGGCCGCGTCAGCGTCATGTCGACAATCCGCACCTCGCCGGAAAGGAACGGCATCAATTCGGCATGCAGTGAGAATTGCTCCGCCGTCATCATCGGCGAGCCATCGGCATTGGAGCCAACCGACAGATTCGTGAAAGTGAGCGCAGGCAGCGGCAGGATGCGCATGCTCGCTTCGCCATTGACCTTCACCTTCTGGCCAATGATGCGTGAAGCTTCGCGCTCGAACGTGTCGCGATAACTTGTCCAGTCAATGAAGATCGGCGCGATCAGCGCGGCAAACAGGGCCAACACGATCAGTCCACCGAAAAGGACAAAAAGGCGATACAGCGTCAAATCTCCCCTGATCGGGTTTGGTCATTCATTTCGGGATCGCGCAAGCTGCTTGCCAATTGCTATGGCAGGGCCAGCACCTTGGCCGGATTCATGATGTTATCGGGATCGATGGCAGTTTTTATGGCAATCATCAAATCGGCAGCTGCTCCGTGTTCAAGCCGCATGAAACGCCTTTTGCCCTGGCCAATTCCGTGTTCGCCGGTGCAGGTTCCTTCCATCGCGAGCGCGCGAAGAGCAAGCCGCTCGACAACATCCTCGGCCTTTTTCATCTGGACCGGCTCCACTGGGTCAAAACACAATGCGACATGAAAATTGCCGTCGCCAACAT
>JAGRLM010000046.1 GCA_020441795.1 Nitratireductor sp. | reverse complement strand
GCGTCGTCGAACACAATGAACGGCGCATTGCCGCCCAGCTCCATCGACACCTTCTTGACGGTGTTGGCGGCCTGCTTGAGCAGCATCTTGCCGACCGGGGTCGAGCCGGTGAAAGTGATCTTGCGCACTAGCGGATTGCGGGTGATTTCGCCGCCAATCTCGGAAGCCGAGCCGGTGACGATGTTGACTACACCGGCGGGAATGCCAGCCATTTCACACAAAACGCCCCAGGCAAGGCCCGAATACGGAGTCTGCGAAGCGGGCTTTACAACCGCAGTACAGCCTGCAGCAATGGCCGGGCCGATCTTGCGGGCAAGCATCGAGGACGGGAAGTTCCACGGAGTGATTGCCGCGATGACGCCAACCGGCTCCTTTGTAACGAGGATGCGCCGATCCGCCCAGGGCGATGGCACCACATCGCCATAGGTGCGCCGCGCTTCCTCGGCAAACCACAAGACATAGGCCGCCGACATGCCAACTTCGCCGCGCGCTTCGAACAGCGACTTGCCCTGTTCCATCGACAGCAGGCGGGCTAGCGCCTCCTGGTTTTCCAGGATCACGTCATGAAGGCGACGCAGCATCTTCGAACGCTCCAGCGCTGACGTCTTACGGAAGGTCTCGAATGCCGCTTGCGCTGCTTCGATGGCGCGCTGGGTCTCGGCCTTGCCGGATTTGGGGACCGTGCCAATGATTTCACCGGTCGCGGGATTGTCGACATTCAGCGTTTCGCCTGAATCGGCTGCGACCCATTCGCCGCCAATGAGGTTGAGTTCACGTTTGAAGGCGTCGGAATTGGCGAGCATTCAAGTCTCCCGTTTTGCATGATTTTTCGATGGGCGGCAATTTGGCGCAAACTGCAGCAAGTTACAAGGACGGCATGCGCCGGGAGGCCGTGTTTGGTGGTGCGATCTCATCCAGAAGCCGGGCGGACTGTTCGCGAATTTGCTGCAGTTCACCGGTATCGATGCGGTCGAGGTTTCGCATCATCATCGCCATGCGCTGGTTGCCTGAAAGGGCTTCGCGATTGCGGGCCAGAAAATCCCAATACAACATTGTGAATGGGCAAGCATCCGGACCGGTCCTTTTGTCTGGATCAAAGTCACACTGTCTGCAATGGTCAGACATCCGGTTGATATATTTGCCACTTGCCGCATAGGGTTTTGATGCCATCAGGCCACCATCGGCATATTGGCTCATGCCGATGGTGTTGGGCATTTCCACCCATTCGAAGGCATCTGCATACACGGCCAGATACCATTCATGCACTTCATGCGGATCAATTCCGGCAAGCAGGGCGAAATTTCCAGTGACCATCAGGCGTTGAATATGATGCGCATGGGCAATGCGGCGGGTCTGATCAATGACCGTGGCCACGCAACGCATTTTCGTTTCGCCACTCCAGTAGAAATCCGGCAGGCGGCGATGCGCATCAAGGCCATTCGCCTGCGCATAGTCCGGCATCTGCAACCAGTAGATGCCACGAACATATTCGCGCCATCCGATAATCTGGCGAACATAGCCTTCGACCGAGTTTAATGGCGCGCGGCCTGCAGCATGTTCCGCGACGGCCATTTCGCACAATTCCAGCGGGTCCAGAAGCCCGGCATTGAGCGCCGGAGACAGGAGCGAATGCCACAGCACATCCTCACCTTCGAGCATCGCGTCCTGATAGTCCCCGAAGAGCGGCAAACGTTCCTGCATGAAACTGCGAGCGGCCTTCAGCGCCTGCTCCCGCGTGACGGCCATGTTGAAGCCATCGAGGCTTCCGAACCTTTCGGGGAAACGGGAGCGGACAAGCTCGACCACTTCCAGGGTAATAGCATCCGGAGAAAACGAAGGCACCGAAGGCATGAAGAGATCGGGTTTTGCCGGCTTGCGGTTTTCCTGATCGAAGTTCCATTGCCCGCCAACGGGTTTTTCGTCCCGCATCAACAATGACGTTTTGCGACGCATGTCGCGATAGAACCACTCCATCCGCAATTGCTTGCGGCCTGACGCCCAGTTGCCAAACTCCTCGCGAGAGCAAATGAAGCGGTCGTCTTGTGTCACCGTCACCGGCAGCGAAAACCGCTCCTGCCACTGCCTGACCATTTGCTCCACCCGCCATTCGCCCGGCTCGCAGACCACGATCTTGTCGATCTGCAATTCGTCCAGGGCACGGGAAATTTCTCCATCAAAGGAGCCGGTGTTTTCCGGGTCATCCAGCTTGACATAACGGACCGCAAAGCCGGCCTGTCTCAAGGTCTCGGCGAAATGGCGCATGGCTGAAAACAGGAATGCAATCTTGCGACGGTGATGACCCACGAAATTCGCTTCGCTGGCCACTTCCATCATCAAGATGATGCTTGATTGGCTGTTGGCATCGCGCAGGGAGGAAAGCGAGAGGGAAAGCTGATCGGCAAAGACGGGAATGAGCGTTGTCATGAACAGCCATACGATTGAAGGAGTGGAACAGACCACATCGCTCGCAAATCGAGCGAATGCGGTTTGACTGTCGAATGCTGATGCCCACAATGGCGTCAACAAGGGAATCACAATGCCAGTCGTCCGGCTTACTGAATCAGTCATCAATCGCATTGCCGCTGGCGAAGTCGTCGAGCGCCCGGCCAGTGTTGTCAAGGAACTGGTGGAAAACGCGATTGACGCCGGCGCCATGCGGGTCGAAATCGTGACCGCCAATGGCGGCAAGACGCTGATCCGCGTTACCGATGACGGAAAAGGCATGGATAGTTCCGATCTGGAGCTTGCCGTTCAGCGTCATTGCACCTCCAAGCTCAGTGATGATCTTCTCGATATCCGTACACTGGGTTTTCGTGGCGAAGCCCTGCCCTCGATCGGGGCTGTCTCCCGCCTGGTGCTCACCAGCAGGCAGAGTGATCAGACAAGCCTTGCGGAAAATGCCTGGGCCATCACCGTTACGGGGGGCAAGGTCGCGGGTCCAAAACCGGCCGCTCTTTCACGTGGCACCATGGTCGAGGTTCGCGATCTTTTCTACGCCACGCCTGCGCGGTTGAAATTCCTTCGCAGCGACCAGGCTGAAGCCAATGCAATTACCGACATCATCAAGCGCATGGCGATTGCCTTTCCGCAGGTGCGATTTTCGCTGTCGGGTAGTGACCGCTCCCCGCTTGACTATGCGCCCAGTGACCGCGCCGGTCGGCTGGCACAAGTGCTCGGCCGCGAATTCACGGATAATGCGCTGGAAATTGACGCCGAACGCGAAGGTGCGAGACTGACCGGGCTTGCCAGTCTTCCGACCTATCATCGCGGAAATGGCCAGCAGCAATTCTTCTTCGTCAATGGTCGACCCGTCCGCGACAAGCAATTGCTGGGTGCTGTTCGTGGTGCCTATATGGACTTTCTGGCACGTGACCGGCATCCGGTCCTCGCCCTTTTCATCGACCTCGATCCGCATCAGGTTGATGTCAATGTGCATCCGGCAAAGGCAGATATCCGTTTTCGGGATCCGGCAATGATTCGCGGGCTGGTCGTCGGATCGATCAGGCAGGCAATTGCAGCCAACGGGCCGCAGGCATCAGGTGAACGCGGCGATGCCCTTCGCTCCGCCTTCAACCAGGGTGGGTGGCCAGCACCGCAGGCAGGCTTTTCCCGTCCGCAGAACCATGACTGGCGCAGTTCGCCATACGCACCTGCACAAACAACCGGATTTGGAGAAGCACAACAGGCGGGCTTCAGCGCAACCTCGGCACCGTCAGCCGCATCCCACGCAGCGGCGGAAACCGCATCGCAGGCGCAACCCGATGCCACGCATCGCCTGGGGGCTGCACGGGCACAGGTTCACGCCAATTACATCATTGCGCAAACCGAAGACGGGCTGGTCATAGTGGATCAGCATGCAGCGCATGAGCGGCTGGTCTATGAGGCTTTCAAGAAGAACATTGACGCAGGCGTTGCAAGCCAGTTGCTGTTGATCCCCGAGATTGTCGACCTTCCCGAAGAAGATGTCTCGCGGCTTGTGCGTCATGCGGATGAATTCTTGAAACTGGGCCTGGCGCTCGAACAGTTTGGCCCAGGTGCAGTTGCTGTGCGCGAAACACCGGCCATGCTGGGAGAGATTGATGCAGCAGCCCTGATCCGCGATCTGGCAGACGAGATTGCCGAATGGGATGATGCGAGCGGATTGAAAACGCGGCTGGATGCCGTCGCTTCCACCATGGCCTGCCACGGCTCGGTTCGCTCAGGCCGCATTCTGAAGCCCGATGAAATGAATGCACTGTTGCGCCAGATGGAAACGACGCCAAATTCGGGCCAGTGCAATCACGGGCGACCAACCTTCATCGAATTGAAGCTGAAGGATATCGAGCGTCTGTTCGGCAGGTAATGCCGCGGGATCGACCCACGGGGTTGACGTCCACCTGTGCTTTTCCATATTGACGGGTGTAGCCGCAGGAGCAGCACCATGATGAACCGTTTCGAAGGCACCGGGTCGGGCGAGGCGCGCATTCGCTATCTTGATGCAGATTTCCAGGTGTTATCGCCTGGAACGCATGTGCGTTGCGCAGTGACTGACACCATCATCCCGCTGGATGAATTGAAATACTGGAGTGTCGCGAGGCAGGAAGCCTACGTTGACGCTACAGCTTCCTATCTTCGGGAAACCGGACAGAAGTGATTTGAAAACCGGCTGTCAGGGAGTTTCCTGATTGCCTGGCATCATCTTGCCGCCGATATTCTTGCCTCGGCCCGTTTCAGGGTTTCGTCGAGAACCAGTTGAACTGTTCTAGGATCGTCAAATTCCAGCCTGATTTCGAGAACCAGCGCCTTTTCGGCCAGTTCCTGCTGCATCTTGCCCATCCCCTTCAACCGGACATGGTCCTTGGAAGTGGTTACGAGGTCCATCTTGTTGATGGCTGCCTTGGCAAGCAACTCCTCTGCTTCCTCGCCCGTATATGCATGATGGTCGGGATAGGATTTGCGATCAAACAATTCAGCGCCAAGGGACAGGAGCGTGTCGAAAAATTTGGTCGGATCGGCAATTCCGGCAAAGGCAATCAGCCATTTCCCCTTCCAGTCACCGGTACGGGCGGGAACGGTTCTGGCCAGGTAGACAGGTTTTCCGCCACGCGCGGTCTTGCGGATCACCATTTGTGCGCCGGGACCCTCCCCAATTACCAATACAGCATCCGCCTTGGCCAGTTGGCGCAGCAGCGGCACCCGCAAGGGTCCGGCAGGCATGGTGTAGCCATTGCCAATTCCGCGCCTTGCATCGGTCACGACCAGCGAAAAATCCTTGCGCAATCTTGGATTCTGGAAACCGTCATCCATGATGACGATATCGCATCCCAGCGCCAGCAGCATTTCCGCCCCGGCCGGACGGTCGGGTGAGACAACCGTGATTGCCTCGCGCGCCAGCAGTAGCGGCTCATCACCAACATCGGTTGCCCGGTGATGATGAAGGTCAACCCGGGTCGGACTGGTAACATGCCCGCCATAGCCGCGCGAAAGGAATCCGGGGGTCATGCCACGGGCAATTGCCGCCCTTGCAAACTCGATTGCCGTGGGTGTCTTGCCGGCACCACCGACAATGAAATTGCCGATGCAAAGAACCGGCGCGCGAACTTCCATTGAGGGACGCTGCTCCATGCGCCGGGCAGCAGCAGCACCCCAGACCGCGGCAAGCGGCGAAAGCAGAAGTGCACGCAACCCGGCCTTGCGCCACCAGAACGGGGGGGCTTCTTCCAGAGCCATCAGATGCCCTCCAGACCCTGCTTCACGGTAAGGGGGAAAATATGGGAATCGAGGACCTCTATCGTCTTGCCAAGGGCACCACGCATTTCCTCGACCGTGCGCCAGGCATTGGCTGCCATGCGGTCCCTTTCGTCAGGATGGTCGAGCAGATACTCGACATTGGCGACCAGCATGTCCTCATCGCGGACGAGGCGTGCGCCTTCATTGGCGAGCAGGTTACGGTAGGAGTCGCGAAAATTCTGAACATTGCGACCGGATATGATTGCCGTGCCAAGCATGGCAGGCTCCAGCGGATTTTGCCCACCCGAGCCGACAAGGCTGCGTCCGATGAAAACAAGGTGGGCGAGCCGAAGATACAGCCCCATTTCCCCGATGGTGTCACCAAGATAGACCCCGGTCGAGGACTGGATGGTTTCACCGGCGCTCCTGCGGGCAGTTTCAATGCCACGTCCTGTCAACATCTGGGTAATTTCCGTACCGCGTTCAGGATGCCTTGGCACGAGGATGGTCAACAAGTCCGGGAAACGCGACAGCAGTCGGGTGTGAACATTGGCAACCACATCCTCTTCGCCCGGATGGGTGCTTGCCGCGATCCAGACCGGCCGCTCGCCGATCAGCGCAAGCAATTGCGCCAGAACGCGTTCATCGCATGGCAATTCACCGGTATCGACCTTCAGATTGCCGGATACACTGACGGGGCGCGCGCCCAGTTTGCGAAAGCGCTCTGCATCGAGATCCGACTGCGCAACAACATGGTACATCTTTTCGAACAGGGCTTCAGCCAGCGCCGGTGCCTTTGACCAGCGCACAAAGGAGCGATCCGACATGCGCGCATTGACCAGAACCTGCGGGATACGACGCCGGCCAAGCTCCAGGATGATGGTCGGCCAGATTTCGGATTCGGAAAATACCGACAGATCAGGCTGCCAGTGGTCCAGAAAACGGCGAACGGCCTTTGCCATGTCGAGCGGAACATACTGGTGATAGGTGCGGCTTGGCATTCGCTCGCGAACCACTTCCGCCGAAGTCACGGTGCCGGTTGTCATGATGGTTGAAATGCCGAGGCGGTTGACATGCTCGAGCAATGGCAGGATCGCCATGGATTCCCCGACGCTTGCAGCATGGAACCATACCACCGCGCCTTGCGGACGCTCGGCGCTGGGATAGCCATAGCGCTCATATCGGCGGGCGCGATCCTCCTTGCCGCGACGCGCACGCAGGGCAAGGAAGGGGCCCATGAACGGATAGGAAGCCGATCCCAATACCCGATAGGCACCAAGCGCCATTCTTGCCCACAATTCACTCATTGTGCGGCACTCGCAACTGTCGATATTTCCCGCAAATCGGCCTTGCTCCTCATTCCGGTCTTTCCGGCTTCCCGGTCAGATCATAGGCACGGGCAGTGATGCGCTTCAACTCGTTTTCGAGGGCAATTCGACAATCTTCGAGCGCCTCCTCGCCAGCATCGGCTGCAACATAAAGCGGCTCACCCATGCAGATTGCGGAACGACCGAAGGGAAGGTTGACGGTGGTTCTGTCCCAGGCCTTCCTGAGCACCCAACGGCGCGACGAGGCGACAGCAATGGGAACGATGGGGCGACCCGAACGCTTTGCCAGACGGATGATGCCCAGTCCGGCGCGTCGCGGGGTTCCCTTCGGCACATCTGCTGTCTGAAGGACATTTTCACCACTTTCGAGTGCCGAAAGCATTTCGAGAAATCCCTTGATTCCGCCCTTCTCGATGATCCGGGACTTTTCCCGTCCACCGGAAGCGCGAATGGTTTTTGCTCCGAAAGCCTCGGCAATTCGCGCTGTGATTTCCCCGTCAATGCTGCGGGAAATCATAACGGAAGCCTTGAGCCCGATCGGAATGACTGGAAGCAGGATATGCTGCCCATGCCAGACCGTTGCAATCGCAGGCAAATGCGGCTTTGCCATGTCAAGGGCGTCGGCGGGCTCCACTACCCATTTGTTGGTGTGAAAGACCAGTTTGAGCCATGTGACGCCAAGCCAGGCGGCCACCGCTGCAAAAGCAGTATTGCCCGACAGCAAGCGCCCGGGCGCGCGCAGCCATTTCGGCGTCTTCCTGCGCCGCCTCACTGCTGGCTTGTTCTCATCGGCCATCAAGCTACCGCCGGATTGTGAATCGGCAAGACGCGCGCCACTTCAGCCGAACCTTCCATCCCCGTCGGGATCAAGCAGGCGATGCATATGCACGATGAAATAGCGCATATGGGCGTTGTCTACGGTCTGTTGCGCCTTGGCCTTCCAGGCGCGATGGGCGGTCTCATAGCTGGGGAAAATGCCGACTATGTCGAGGGCGTCCAGATCACGGAAATTCACTGCCTGAAGATCGTCAAGCTCGCCGCCAAATACCAGATGCAGCAATTGCTTGTTTTCGCTGCTTTTCGCATTGTCATTGTTGCTCATGCCAAAACCTCTTGCCGCTTGAGCCAGCCGTCCCAGCCATGCGAGGCTGACCGGATCGCTACCGGATCATAACCATATCAGGGCTGGAACCGATTCGCGGGCCCGCGGGCCCTGAAATTCAGCGCCTCTATTGAAGGAAGCCGCCCGATTTCGCAAGTGCGAGAAGCTTTTGCGACCTGCCGGGCCCCGCAGCCACCAACGCAGGTGCGCGGATCGCGGTGCGATTGTAGATCAATTGCTCGCCTGAAATACTCGTTACCGAACCGCCTGTCTCGGCAATCAGCAGGTCGGCTGCTGCCATGTCCCAGTCATGGGCACCGCTGCGCGCAAATGCGCCATCAATCACGCCACTGGCCACCATGGCCATGCGATAGGCGAGCGAGGGCACATAGGGCAGTATATCGAAGCGGCCGGGATAGATTTCCTGCATTTCGGCATTGAGCTTTCGAGATGCGGTTATACGCAGGATTTCATCGGAAACCGGGTTGTGCAGCGGCTTGCCATTGAGGCTGGTGCCTCCGTTTGAAACAGCACAATAGGTCTCGCCCAGCGCCGGGCAATGCAACACGGCAACGACAGGCCTTCCGTCCCTGACCACCGCCATCGAAATGCACCAGCGCGGATTGCCTTCAAGAAACCCGCGAGTTCCATCGATGGGATCAATGATGAAGACGTTTTGATGTTCCTTGCGCTGCAAGGTGTCGACTGTCTCCTCAGACAGCCAGCCATATTGCGGCCTTGCCTCAAGCAATCGCTGGCGCAGATAGTTGTCAACGCTGACATCTGCCTCGGACACCGGCGAATTGCCCTGTTTGGTCCAGGAGCGATTTTCCGAACGGAAATAACCCATGGCCAGATCGCCGGCCACGGTGGCAGCATCGAGCATCAAATCGAGGTCAGCTTGCAGGTTCAGGCCAGATGTCATGTGCCGCCGATTGTCATGCGCTCGACCAACAGCGTCGGCGAATTGGTGGCTCCACGGATTTCCAGATCATTGGCGGGGATCATGGACAGGAACATGTCGCGAAGGTTTCCGGCAATGGTGATACCTGCGACCGGAAATGCCAGCTCGCCATTTTCAACCCAGAAACCGGTTGCTCCCTTCGAAAAGTCGCCGGTGACCATGTTGACGCCATGGCCGATGGTTTCGGTAAGGAAAAGGCCCGTTCCTATCGAGGCGATCATTTCCTGTGGTGTCTGACTGCCCGGTTCAAGGCGAAGATTGGTGGTGGACGGAGAAGTCCCTGCACCACTGCGTGCTGCGCGATTGTTGCTTTGCAGCCCCAGTTCACGCGCGGTCGCCCAGTCCAGCACCCATTGGTTGAGAACGCCGTCCTCGACAAACCGGATGACCTCCGGTGCCTGGCCCTCGCCATCAAAGGGGCGTGATCCCAGACCCCGCTGAACAGCCGGATCGCAGACAACGTTTATATCGGCATTGGCAATCTTCTTGCCCATTTCATTGCGAAGGAAGCTGGTCTTGCGCGCTATCGATGCACCGTTGATGGCACCTGCCAGGCTTGACAACAGGCTTGAGGCGACGCGGCGGTCGAAGATCACAGGCACCGACGTGCTTGCCACCTGGCGCGGATTGAGGCGACGAACCGTGCGCTCGCCTGCCCGCCGTCCGATATCGGCCATTGCCTCAAGATCGGATGCATGAACTGCGACGTGATAGTCATAGTCGCGCTCCATGCCGGTTCCCTGACCCGCCACCATGGAGGCCGAGGCACTGTGCCGGGTAACGGCATAATGGCCTTCGAAACCGTCTGACGTAGCAAGCACAAAACCTGACAGTCCCCAACCGGCGCGGGCACCCATGGACTTTGCCACCCCCTCGACCGCCAGTCCTGCGGCTTCGCATTCCATTGCGCGGTCGGTCAGTTCTGCTGCGTCTGGCGGAACGGGATCACACAGATCGAGATCGGCAAAGCTTTTGGCCAGGCGCTCGCTCGGGGCCAGCCCCTGAAAGGCATCCTCGGGCGAAACCTTCGCCATGGCCACCGCACGGCTTGCCAGTTCATCCATGCCCTGCGCAGTGTTCGAATTGACGCTCGCAACCTTGCTGCCGACAAAAACACGCAGTGAAAACTGGTCATCCTCCGACCGGCTGGTATTTTCCACCTTGCCATCGCGGATTTCGATGCCCAGCGACTGTCCATGGGCAACGACGACATCGCATGCATCGGCCCCTGCTTTCCCGGCTGCGGCTACAAGGAGGGCTGCACCGTCCTCGAGGCGGGCAAGATCGATTATTGCGTTGTTTGAGGACATGCATCACCTTTGCGAGAATTGCTGCCGCGACATGGCAGTGTCTGGCAGATAATGCAGCAAGGCCGCTTTGACAACGGCCAGTGCAATTGTGACACTGGCATATATTCGGCCGGACCCCATGTCAAAAAGGGTGGGACGGCCCATTCCGGAACAAGGAGACCCAATTGGCGCAATTGCCCCCGCTCTTTCTCGACACTGTTGTTTTGCTGTCAGGCGCGGTTGTGGCAGGCCCATTGTTCAAACGCATTGGCCTTGGAACTGTGCTTGGATATCTGGCGGCGGGAATCGTTATCGGTCCTGTGATCGGTTTCATCAAGGATGCCGACGAAATCCTGCATTTTGCGGAACTTGGCGTCGTTATGCTGTTGTTCATCATCGGGCTCGAACTCAAGCCATCGCGCTTGTGGGCGATGCGCTATGACATTTTCGGCATGGGCACGTTACAGGTAGTGAGTTGCGGACTTGCGCTCACCATGCTCGCCAGTTTCATGTTTGACAGGCCGAACCAGGCCATCATTGCCGGATTTGGCCTGGCGCTGTCGTCAACCGCGTTTGCCTTGCAGGTGATCGAGGAAAATGGCGACACCAACAGTCCGCATGGGCGCAAGGCATTTTCCATTCTGCTGCTGCAGGACATGGCCATTGTGCCATTGCTGGCGCTGGTGCCGCTGCTTTCCTACCGCAATGAAGCCGGCATTGGCTGGAACGATTTCGCGATGGGCCTTGGTGCAATTGCCGCCATCATGCTTGCGGGTCGCTACTTGCTGGACCCGCTGTTTCGCACCATCGCCAAGACCGGGGCCCGCGAAGTCATGATCGCAGCTGCACTGCTGATTGTCTTCGGCTCGGCCATGCTGATGCAGGCAGCCGGCCTGTCGATGGCTCTGGGTGCCTTTCTGGCAGGCGTATTGTTGGCTGATTCGTCCTATCGCCACGAGCTGGAAGCCGATGTGGAGCCGTTTCGTGGTTTGCTGCTTGGTTTGTTCTTCATGGCAATCGGCATGTCGCTGGAACTCAATGTCCTTGCGCAGACCTGGTATCTGATCCTGATTTGCGTGCCGGTTGCAATGATTGTGAAGGCGGTGCTGATTTATATTTCGTGCCGGTTGTTCAAGACCAGTCACGCCAGCAGTGTGCGTACGGCGGCCGTCATCACCCAGCATGGCGAATTCGGTTTCGTGCTGTTTTCCGCTGCCCTTTCCATGGGGGTCCTCGACCGGGCGACCACATCCTTCCTGATTGCCTGCGTAGTGTTTTCGATGATGCTGACGCCGCTCGCGGTCCGGCTGGGCGAATTGCTGCTCAGGCGGGTAAAGGTGAAACAGCCGGACGAGGATTTCGATGGTGCGGGATCAACCGTGCTGATGATCGGATTTTCGCGTATGGGCCAGGTCGCATCGCAGGCCCTGCTTGCCGGCGGCGTTGACGTCACGATTATTGACAACAATCCGGAGCAGATCCGCAATGCCGCGAGGTTCGGGTTCCGTATCTATTTCGGGGACGGAACGCGCGCGGAAGTGTTGCGGCTCGCCGGCATCGAACAGGCCGAGCTTGTTGCGGTCTGCACGCACAAGGCGGAAATCACCAATCGCATCATCCGCATCATCGAGCACCAGTGGCCACAGAAGCTGATATATGTGCGCGCCTATGATCGCGCCCATACGCTACAATTGATGGGCATGGATGTCGATTTCCACATTCGGGAAACCTTCGAATCAGCGCTTGTCTTTGGCGAGAAGATGCTCGAGGGACTGGGTCGCTCGCATTCGGAGGCCAGCGAGATCATCGAGGATGTCAGGCGGCGTGATGATGAAAGACTGATGGTGCAGAAAAGCGAGGGCCTGTTGGCCGGCTCCCACATGCTGCATACAAAGGCGGTGCGCCCCGAACCGCTTATTGATCCGCATCGCAACCAGGATGAAGCCCGTCACCAATCGCATGACATGCAAATTCCCGAAGCGAAGCAGGACACCGCGGAAAAGGCGACTGGCGAGAAAGCCTGATACGGGATAGAAGTCAGCATCGATGGCTGCGCCGGTTGCGTTGCCGTGTCGGCGCGTTTCATGATTTCCCTGCAGGGGAACAGCGCCATAAACCGTTCATTTGCGATGTATTGGGTTCGTCTTTCGTGATTGAAACCTGAATAGCGTCAGGAAAGTCAGTTTGGAAAGCAAAGCTCAAACGCCACCCGCTGCGCCCTCCCATGATCGGGCACCCTTCACGCAGGGTTCAACCATGCGCCATGTGGTGGTTATGTCCGCCACGGGAGCTGTCGGGCTCATTGCGATCTTCGTCGTTGATCTGGCGAATCTCTTCTACATCTCGCTGCTGGGTCAGCAGGAGCTTGCAGCCGCAGTTGGCTATGCCTCGACGATCATGTTCTTTTCGGTCTCGCTCTGCATCGGGCTGGCCATTGCCGCAACCGCGATTACCGCCAGGGCGCTGGGCGCCAAGAACTACGAGGCGGCGCACAAGAATGCGACCAGTTCCCTGATCATCATGGCGGCCTTCACAACGCTTGTGGCCTTGTTGATGTATCCCGCACTCGGGCCGATGCTGAGCCTGATCGGCGCAAAAGGCGAAACCCATGCCATTGCGCTCGGCTTCATGCGAATTGTGGTTCCATCCATTCCGCTGATGGGTATCGGGATCTGCCTTTCCAGCCTGTTGCGGGCACGCGGGGATGCAAGGCGGGCCATGTATGTGACGCTTTCCGCCGGGATGTCGGCGGCGGTGCTGGATCCATTGCTGATTTTCGGTCTCGACCTGAAAGTTACCGGTGCAGCGATTGCCATAGTCCTGGTGCGCATCATCATGGTCGGCGTCGGCTTTCACGGCGTGTGGAAGGTCCACGAGATGCTGGCCAAACCGGATCTGGGTTGGCTTGTCCAGACGTTGCGCCCCTTCATGACCATTGGATTGCCTGCCATGCTGACGCAAATCGCGACGCCCGTCGGCAATGCTTATGTCACCGGTGCCATCGCGCAGTTCGGGGATGATGCGGTTGCAGGATGGGCGATTGTCGGTCGGGTGATGCCGCTGGCATTTGCGGCGATCTTCTCGCTTTCCGGCGCGGTGGGTCCGATCCTGAGCCAGAATTACGGCGCTGGGCTTTTCAACCGGGTCAATGCCACGATGCGGGACAGCCTGATCTTCCTTATGGTCTATGTCGGCGGAATGTGGTTGCTGTTGGCATTGGCGTATCCGTATCTGGTCATGGCCTTCGGCGCGCGTGGCGATGCGGCGGAAATGATCCGCTTCTTTTGCCTGTTCGTGGCTGGCAGCTTCATTTTCAATGCAGCATTGTTCGTGGCCAATGCTGCCTTCAACAATCTTGGTAGCCCGGTGCTATCGACGGTGTTCAACTGGGGGCGTGCCACGCTGGGTGTCATTCCCTTTGTGCATTTCGGCCTGGCCTATGGACCACAGGGTGTTCTGGCAGGCTGGGGGCTCGGTGGGGTCGTCTTTGGTGCGCTGGCCGTAATCGTAGCCTTTCGCAAGCTCAAGCACCTGCCGGCGCGCGCAGCCAGGGAAGGTATCGGCAGCTTGCCGTCAGTTCCGGCCGGCAATTCACCCTTTACCTCCGGGCGCGGGGCAACACTGGGCCAATAGGCTCTCTAGTCTGCGGACAGAAGCCGTTCCAGTTTGGTGCGGGTCTCTGCGCGAGTTGCCTTTGTGCGCTCAAGGATTGCAGCAGTCTTGAGGAAATCCAGCACCCGGAATTCATTGACCGCCGGACGGATGAACAGGTCGGGAGAGTGCAGCTTCAATTTCATCTGGATCAGCGACTGCATCAGCAACTGACTGGCGCCAAAAGCCGCCTCGATACGGCTGGGAAGTTTGGTCGGATCGCCTTCGGGCATTCCCACGACATCAACCGCCACCACCAGCCGCCCAGGCTTTTCGACCAGATCAAAGGCCACCGGATTGGCAATGCCTCCGTCAATATGTACCCGGCCATTGATCATGACCGGCTTGAAGACTGCCGGGATGGCAGCAGAGGCTGCAATTGCGGGAAACAGCTGGCCATCCTCGATTACCGTCAGCGAATTGCCAAAGAAGTCGGTCGCCGTGACCTTCAGCGGGATTGCAAGTT
>JAGRLM010000491.1 GCA_020441795.1 Nitratireductor sp. | reverse complement strand
GAAATGAACTGGTCAACCGTCGGGAATATCTGCTTGATATTGGGTGCGGCATGGGAATAGGCGGCATTGTCATCACCAGCACGGAAGGCGTTGATCTGTGCTTCGATCACGGTTTGGGTAGCAAGGCTGTCTGCCTTGTTTACGGCATCCTGCGCTCTTGATTTTCCGGCAGAAACCACGGCCAGAGCCAATGTCAGTGCAAAAGCCAGCAATGCGTTCTGCAATGTGTGTCTGCGGCGGATCATGTTTCCCTCCTGTTGCTGCTACAACAAGGTATACGCAAAATCAGCGAAATGGTTTCACATTTGCGGGATTAAATGGTTGTCATCCCTCCTTCGTGATCATTTCCAGCGCCATCTTGCCCATCAGCGGCACGGCTGCACCATAGGCGCGGGCCTTTTCCGGGTTCGAGGCATTGCCATCGACCGAGCGCTTGTAAACGCCTTGCAGAATGGCCGCGAGGCGGAAAAACGAAAATGCGAGATAAACAGGCCAGTCGCTGATTTCTCCAATACCGCGCCGCTTGCAATAGGCTGCTACATATTCCTCTTCACTGGGAATGCCGATGGACTGGCGGTCAATGCCGCCCAATCCGCGAAACCCGCCCTTGTGCGGCAATCGCCACTGCATGCATTGATAAGCTAGATCAGCCAGTGGATGACCAAGGGTAGATAACTCCCAGTCCAGCAATCCGAGGATCCTGGCGCTGTCGCGGGCGAAAACCATGTTATCGAGGCGATAATCGCCATGAACCAGCGATACCTGGCCGTCATCTGAGGGGATGCGGGTCGAAAGCCAGTCAATCAACTTGTGCAAGTCGTCATTGCGTTCGATTTCACTGGCGGCATATTGCTTGGACCAGCGCGAGAACTGACGCTCGAAGTAATTTCCCGCGACGCCGAAATCCTCAAGGCCAACGGCATTGACGTCGACATTGTGCAGGGCGGCAAGAGCCTCGTTCATCGAATCGTAGATTTCGGCGCGATGTTCATTCTCGTGGTCATGGACCAACTCATGCAGGGCAGGGTCCCAGAAAATCCGTCCGTCCAGAAACTCCATGACGAAGAACATTCGTCCGATGGGGGAATCCTCGTCGCTGATCGCAAGCACGCGTGGCACCGGAACCCCGGAGCCGTATAGCGCCTTCATGACACGGTATTCGCGGTCTACCTGATGGGCGGATTTCAACAATTCTCCCGGCGGCTTGGCGCGCAGCACATATTTTCCGCTTTCAGCCACAACCAGATAGGTGGGATTGGATTGGCCGGTGTCGAATTTCCTCAACTCATGCAGATCGTGGAAGCCGGGCACATTGGCCTCCAGCCAGGGTGCCAGAACTGTATCGTCGAGAAGGTTCGGACTTTCTATCATTGTTGTCTCCCACCGGTTTGGGCAAGGGTGGAGCGCCAGATCGTCCCCGTCAAGCGTGTGCCCCTGTTCTCAACAAAGCATGTGAAAAGCATTGCGCGGGGCAAAGTGGGTTGTTAGGACGCTGGCAAATCAGTGAAAGCCGTCAATGTCCAACCGAATGATGTCCGTATTGCGCCAGATGGGCCCGAAACTGCTGTTTCGAGGCGCGGTACTGATCATGGTGCTGGTGGGCGCTGGCTTTCTGGCAAACCACTACAAATTCGAGGATATTCTCGACTATCTGGATTTCTCGGCCGATGGCGATGCGGGCTGGCTGCATGGCAAGGTGGCGTTTGCGATTCTCGGTGGCCTGTTCACGGCTATTGGCGGGCCGCGCCAAGCTGTCAGTTTCTTTGCAGCCTGGTTCTTTGGCCTTGCCGAGGGTTTTGTTGTGGCGCTCGCTGCCAGTTCAATTGGGTTGCTGACGGGATATGGCGCATCACACCTGTTTCGTGAAGCAGCCAACAGCTTCATCAGGGGCAGGGTGGATGTTGCGGTAAAGGTCTGGGCGCGCCATCCGTTCTCGTTGTCGCTGATCCTGAGGTTGCTGCCGGTTGGTTCCAACCTGCTGGCAAACCTTGCCGCAGGTGCAGCGTCGATACCTCTTGCCGGTTTCTTTGCAGGTTCTGTGCTCGGCTATATTCCGCAGACGCTGGTATTTTCCCTGATGGGATCCGGCGTCAATGTCGGATCGCAACAGCAGGTGGTGCTGTCGATCGCACTCTTCGTGGTGTCTATCCTGATGGGATTGTGGGTCTATGCGCGCTATCGCAAGAACCTGCAGCAGGACTGAGATCAGACTTCCGTCGTTTCCGGTGCCTTGGTGCGGCGGCGCAGCCAGGTAACGCCGACAAGGTCGTAAATTCCGATCAGTGCCCGGTTGAAATTGTTGTATTTCGAAACACCCATCATGCGCGGCCTGTCATTCACCGGCGCATAAGCGGTTTTGTAGCCATAGGTCTGGAACAATGCCGGCAAATAGCGGTGAACGCTGGTGAAAAACGGCAATCTCAGGAACGCCTCGCGCCAATAGACCTTGATGCCGCAACCGGTATCGGGACAATCATCCTGGAGGATGCGCTTGCGAAGACCGTTGGCAAATTTCGATGCCCAGCGCTTGGAGCCGGTATCGCGGCGCTTGGTACGAACACC
>JAGRLM010000490.1 GCA_020441795.1 Nitratireductor sp. | reverse complement strand
GGAGCCTCGTGAAGATGGGCACTACCGCGAACCAGAAACGCCTGTTTTTCAACCTCCGCAAGGCCAAGAGCCGCATTCAGGCGATAGACGACGGCGACCTTCATCCTGATCAGGTCAAACAGATCGCAACCCAGCTTGGCGTCAGCGAGGACGAGGTCATTTCCATGAACCGCCGTCTTGGTGGTGATGCCTCGCTCAATGCTCCCATCAAGGCGAGCGAAGGCGAAAGTGGCGAATGGCAGGACTGGCTTGTCGACGACAGCGACAATGCCGAACAGGTGATGATCCGCCAGGATGAACTTGAATCGCGCCGAGAAATGCTCAAGGACGCGCTCGAAGTGCTGAACGACCGCGAGAAGCGCGTTTTCCTGGCACGCAGGCTCGAGGAAAATCCGGTAACGCTGGAAGACCTCAGCCAGGAATTCGACATCTCGCGCGAGCGTGTCCGCCAGATCGAGGTACGCGCCTTTGAAAAGGTACAGAAGGCGATGAAGGCAGCAGCCAAGGAATTGGCCAAGCCGCCACGGTCACTGGAACACCAGCCCGGCGCCTGAGACGACAATCGACAAAATGACAAAAGTCCGGCCAAGTGCCGGACTTTTGCTTTTTCGAACCATCGCAATTGCTATTTCATTTCGACAGCATAGCTTTCCAGTGGGGGCACATCCTTGATCAGCCCGCTCTCCTTCATGAATTGCGCGAAGCGCTCATAGCGGCGTTTGTCGAGGGCGCCGGGCCGCTTTGCCAATCGTGGCAGCGTGGCGTACCAGGCACGCTCATTGAGGTCATTGTTCAATTCCTGATGGCTTTTGGCAAAAATGTCCCAGGCGTCGTCAGGATGGTTTGTCAGCCACAGCGTCGCCTCCTCGATGACATCGACAAATCGCACAAACAGCGGATCATTGGCACGGTCATTGCGTGCCACAAGGATCAGCTCGTCATAGACGGGAACGCCATGTTCTTCCGGATAGAAGGCGGTTCCCGGATGCCCCTCAATATCCATCTGGTTCAGTTCGAAATTGCGGAACGCGCCGATCACCGCATCCACCTTGCCCGCGATCAGCGACGGCGAGAGCGCGAAATTGACATTTACCAGATTGACATCGGAAAGCTGCAGTCCGGCAGTCTTCAGCATCGCGCCCAGCACCGCATCCTCGAACCCGCCGACCGAAAAACCGACCGTCTTGCCCTTCAGGTCGGCTATTGCCTTGACCGGCCCGTCGCGCAACACGACCAGCGAATTGAGCGGCGTTTCGGCAAGCGTTGCAATGCGCGTCAACGGCAGCCCCTCACCAACCTGCACATGCAATTGCGGCTGATAGGTTATCGCCAGATCGCCCTGCCCAGCAGCAACCAGCCTTGGTGGCGCGCTCGGGTCAGCGGGCGCGACCAGTTCCACCTCCAGCCCGGCCTTTTCGAACATGCCGCGCTCTTGCGCGATGATCAGCGCTGCATGATCCGGATTGACGAACCAGTCGAGCAGGACAGTCAATTTGTCAGCGGCAACTGCCTGCATGGGCAGCGCCAGAACGGCAAGGAGTGTGAGAATGACGCGCATGGCTTTCCCTTTCAGTCTT
>JAGRLM010000489.1:1424-4579 GCA_020441795.1 Nitratireductor sp. | reverse complement strand
TTCCAGCCATCGATCATTCCGGCCAGCAAGCGCGCAGGCCAGCGCTTGTCGTCAATTCCCTCGGCGCGGATCAGCTGTTTCAAAAGCCTGATCTGGTCGTCGGTATCGAGAATGGTGAAGTTGGATTTCAGCCCCACGAGTTCTGCGTGGCGACGCAATATCTTGACGCCGATCGAGTGGAATGTACCAAGCCATGGCATGCCCTCAACCTGTTCGCCAACATAGCGACCTATCCGCTCCTTCATCTCGCGCGACGCCTTGTTGGTAAAGGTGACGGCGAGGATCTGCGATGGCCAGGCCAAGCCGGAGGCAAGGATATGGGCAATGCGCGAGGTCAGCACACGCGTCTTGCCCGTACCGGCACCTGCCAGCACCAATAGCGGCCCTTCGGTTGTCACAATGGCTTCATGCTGCTCGGGATTGAGCCCTTGCAGCCATGACGGGTTCTGGCCGCCAGTCTTGGCAGCAAGCGCACGAGCGGCGATGCCACCCAAGGATGGGGGTGATTCGGGATGTGGGTTGTTCATCCGCTGAATTTAGTGATTCCGCCGGGAATTGGAAGCGCGGAGGTTCAAAGCAGGTAACCCAGCGCTCTAACTGATCTCATTCTATCTTGCGGTGTATTTTCCAGACCGTGTTGTCATGCAGCGGGGTGGAGAGTCAATTCCTTCAGGGCTTGTTATCCCGGCCTGTTCGACTAGTTTCCATAACAAAGCCGTTCCTCCCGAAAATCAAAGGACCTTCATGAAAACCACCAAGCTTGGCCGCACCGGCATTGATGTCAGCCAGATCTGCCTTGGCACCATGACCTGGGGCTCGCAAAACAGCGAGGCCGAGGGGCATGAACAAATGGGTCATGCGCTGGAGCATGGCGTATTTTTCTGGGATACGGCCGAGATGTATCCGACCACACCGCGACTTGCGGAAACCACCGGGCGGACCGAGGAGATCATCGGAACCTGGTTCGCCAACACTGGCAGGCGCTCGGAGGTGGTGCTCGCAACCAAGGTAACAGGCGGCGGCAACAAGGATATTCGCGGTGGCGCCCCGGCTTCTGGCAGCTCCATGCGTGAAGCGCTTGAAGGGAGCCTGCGGCGGCTCAGGACCGATTATGTTGATCTCTACCAGTTGCATTGGGGAAATCGTGGCTCCTACCACTTCCGCCAGACCTGGAGATACGACCCTTCGGGGCAGGATACTGCCCGTGCGCTCGAAAATTTTCACGATATTCTGGAGACCGCAGCTGCGTTGGTGAAGGAAGGCAAGATCCGCGCATTCGGCTTGTCCAATGAAACCGTTTGGGGCACTTCGCAATATCTGCGGATCGCAGCGGAAAAGGGCTTGCCGCGTGTTGCCAGCATGCAGAACGAATATAGCCTCCTGCACCGGATATTCGACACGGATTTTGCCGAGCTGAGCCATCATGAGGATGTTGGGCTGCTTGCTTTCTCGCCGCTTGCGGCAGGGTTGCTATCGGGAAAATACCTGGACGGAAATGTGCCTGCGGGAACCCGTATGGCGATGCAGCCGGACCTCAATGGCCGCTCAAACCCGCGGTCGCAGGCGGCCCTGCAGCTTTACGCCGGGGTTGCAAGCAAGCATGGTCTTGACCTCGCGCAGATGGCGCTCGCCTTTTGCCTGACGCGGCCATTCATGACTGCGGTCATCATCGGTGCGACCGACATGCGTCAATTGAGGTCGAATATCGATGCTGCGCAACTGACACTGGATGAAGAGGTGTTGGCGGATATCGCTTCGGTCCACAGGCAATATCCCGTACCGATGTAAAAGCGGTCACACGAAGTTTATTGGAACGGTCGCGATGTTGTCGCATTATCGCGTTCTGACTGTTTCGCAATCTTTCAAAGGACTTCGAAATGAGTGACAAGCGCCCCCCTGCCATCACCCAGGCCATGATTGATGCCTATGATGAATACACGCATCTGACACTTGATCGCCGCAAGTTCATGGATCGACTGAAGGTGCTGGCCGGATCTGCGGGAGCGGCTGCTGCAATCGCACCCATGCTTGCCGCAAGTTCTGCTTCAGCGGCGATCATTGCGCCGGACGATCAGCGACTGGAAACCGGACGGGTCGCCTTTGAAGGCGCGATGGGGGAGGTTAATGCCTATTTCGCCCGACCTGCCAATTCAGCGGAAAAGCTTCCCGCGGTAATCGTCATTCATGAAAACCGTGGCCTCAATGCGCATATCGAAGATGTGACGCGGCGCATGGCGCTTGAAGGGTTTCATGCGATTGCGCCGGACTTCCTTTCGATTTCGGGCGGCACGCCATCCGATGAAGACAAGGCGCGCGCGATGATCGGCGATCTCGATGGTGCGCAGACGACTGAGGATGCTGTCGCCGCAGTCGGGTATCTCGAGGGACTGGACAATACCAACGGCAAGGTTGGCGCGATCGGATTTTGCTGGGGTGGCGGCCTGGTTAACCAGCTTGCCGTGAATTCCCCTGATCTCAAGGCTGGTGTTGCCTATTATGGTCGCCAACCCGCGGCAGAAGAGGTTGCGAAAATTTCTGCCGCCATGCTGCTGCATTATGCCGGACTGGATGATCGTATCAATGCGGGTATTGATGCCTACAGGGCAGCGCTTGTTGCCGCAGGAAAGGACTTCACCATTCATGTCTATGACGGTGTCAATCACGCCTTCAACAATGACACGTCCGAGGCGCGTTACAACAAGGAAGCGGCAGAACTGGCCTGGAGCCGGACTATTGCATTCCTCAGGGAAAAGCTCGCCAGCGAGTGAGTGATTGTTACGTTACTGCGAAATCCTGAGGTCGGAGATTTCGTTGCCGATGGCCTGCATTGCGCTGGCGATCGCATCGCCCGAGACGTCGTAATAGTATTTCTTGCCGGCAGAGTTACTGGAGGCGCAATTGTAGAGCAGGTCTTTCACCGATGAGCCGTTGGCTACATCATAGGCGATGGTGAAGATCTTGTAGGCTGGCTCGTTGTCGGCATCGACAATCGTCTTGATGTTCGTACAGGTTTCCTCGGTGTGAATGTTCATGGCGCCGACCTCGCTCTGATAAGAGGTGAGACCATCCATGACGCGCTCATCCTTGCCATAGCCCCAGGGATAATATTCCGTCTCGTTCCAGGTGGATTGGGTCGGATAGGTGTTGTTACCATC
>JAGRLM010000489.1:1064-1255 GCA_020441795.1 Nitratireductor sp. | reverse complement strand
GCAGTCAGCTTCTGCACGGGATCGGTGGTGCAGCCCTGGTTCGGGCCCCAGTCGCCGAAGTCGCGGCTTCGTTCCTTGCTCATCTCGAAACGCGTGCTGGTCTTGGCTTCCGACTTCGACCATGGCGCATCGGAATTGTATTTGGCTGTCCATGACTGGCGCCACAACTGGCGGGTGAAGTTCTTCGAGGT
>JAGRLM010000489.1:0-959 GCA_020441795.1 Nitratireductor sp. | reverse complement strand
AACATCGGCACGATCAGCGTATCGGGATGCATTTCATCCGGGGTGTCATCGGTGACATTGTAGGGCCAGGGCCGCATCTCGACGCAACCGGCCCAGTCCACTCCCAGCTTGTCAAACAGCGTCCAGCGCGTCAGCCATTGGGTGGTCTCCACTCCATAGAGCAGTGTCTGTTCGGTGGTTGGATTTGGCCCAAGCGTTGAAGTCGATGTGGTGCTGCCCTTGTAGCCATCGCCGGTCTTGAATGCATTGGGCCACGGATCGCCGCGGGTGTCGGTTCCCAGCCAGTCGAAATTCTCGTGATGGACGGATGACCAGCCATAGCGGTCCATCCAGGGTGCACCGCGATATTGTGCGCCGATATTGACCGAACTGCCAAACGGCACCACGGATATCTTGATCGGGTCGGGCTTGTTTGACAGGGCCGCAACCGTATGCAGCGAATTGATGAGTGTTTCAGCCGCAAGCTTGGCGCGCTCGATGCGGGTATCCCTGGTCGAACCGGTATAGCTGTCCATGGAGCCGGAATTGTCGAGGACGATGGCAACCTCGACGGTACGGTTTCCTGCAGCAACCGTGGCAGAGATTTCCATCTCGAAATCCTCGACGCCGATGAACTTGCCCATGACGGTCTTCTGGTCATAATTGGCAGTCAGCTTGACGGTATTGCCGCCGGTTGGGCCGGTGCCATAGGTCAGGCCGAAGCGAACATCGTTGGGCTTGATGTTGTTGTCGAGATTGGCGTCGAAGAAGTTGCGGGCATATTGTTCGAGATAGGACTGGTCCAAACTCGACGACATTTCCTTTGCTGTTGCCAATGCCGCAGCATCCAGCGCGTTCTGGATGTTCGACTTGGTGTCGATGAGGCGGGAATATTCGACAGCAGCGGCTGCCGTGCCGAACAGTGGCACCGTCAAAATGGCAAAGAGCGGGCCATAGGCCGCGCCAGTGTCCTGAAGAAA
>JAGRLM010000488.1 GCA_020441795.1 Nitratireductor sp. | reverse complement strand
GCGCTGCCGTCTGCTGTTGATGATACCGAGAATGATCATGGCACAGACCACGAAGGCCAATATCCAGCTCCAGGTGTCCCCAATCCAGCTTGCCGGTATGCCACCGCCAAAAATCTCGAAGGTCTTGTCCATGGGAGCCACGGTTTCGCCGCGCGCTACCCAGAAGGCCAGCCCGCTATAGGCGATCAAGCCGCCAAGCGTGACGATGAAGGCGGGAATTTGCGCATAGGCTGTCAGGAAGCCATTGAAGGCGCCAATCGCGGCACCCAGCGCAATGCAGGTCAATACGCCCAAGACCCAGATCGCCGGATGACCAACGCCCAGCGTCTTGGGTAGCATGAACACCTGCACGACAGCGCCAACAACAGCCACAAGGCTGAGCATGGAGCCGACGGAAAGGTCAAGCTGGCGCATCACGATCAAAAGGACCATGCCCGTGGACATGATGGCAATCGATGAGGTCTGAACAAGAAGTGTCCACAAATTGCGCGGCGTCAGGAATGAGCCGCCAAGCAATCCACCAAAATTGCCCCGCAGATAACCGCTCGCCAGGTCGAAAATGCACCATACCAAAATCAGGGCAACAACCATGCCCATCATGCGGGCATCAATTTCAGTGGCGCGGAAAAACCGCGTGATAGGCCCCTCTTGTTGCAGCCGGGGTTCCCCGCTCGTCTGTGGCGCGTCCGTCATGACCGTCTCCAAAGTCCGAATTTAAAAAAAACCGCGCCATTATTGCAAATGACGCGGTCTTTAGCGCAGTCAGTTGCTGGCAATTAGCAGCCTGGAACCGAACCGGCGGTTACACCCGCGCAAGCCTGTTCCTTGGTGATATGACCAGCTTCGATCGCAACATTGATGTTGTCTTTGGTGATCGGCGTTGGCGCGAGCAGGATGGAGTTCATTTCAACACCCTTCTTGCCGCCGCTGAACTTGGCTACGCCTGGAATGGCGGCCATGTCGGTGCCTTCGGCAAGCGCGTTTGCTGCTTCAGCTGCAACCTTGCCAAGGTCCTTGGCGTTCTTCCACACGGAAACGGTCTGTGTGCCGAGTGCAACGCGGTTGATCGCTGCAAGGTCACCATCCTGGCCACCGACAGGAATGCCGGCCATGCCCTGGGCGGTAAGTGCTGCAACAACACCGGAAGCCATACCGTCGTTTTCGGAAAGAACTGCATCAACCTTGTTGCCAGTCGAGGTCAGGCACTGTTCCATGTTCTTCTGTGCATTGTCCGGCTTCCAGCCATCGGTGAATGTTTCGCAGACATTCTTGATCTTGCCGGAATCGATGCCGTCCTTGAGGACTTCCATCATGCCCTGGAACAGGAAGGTTGCGTTCGGGTCACCCTTGTCGCCCTTGATGAAGGCATAGTTGCCTTCCGGCTTAACCTTCTGGATTTCCTGGGCGATGATGCGGCCCACGCCAACATTGTCAAAGGTGATATAGAGCGCGTTCGGATCTTCGAACTGCACGTCATAGGCAATCGACTTGATACCCGCATCGCTGAGTGCCTTGATCGACGGCAGGATGGCATCGCTGTCAAATGCAACAACCAGAACAACATCCGGCTTCTGCGAGATCAGGCTTTCAATGTCTGCAGCCTGCTTCTGGGCTGAACCCTGGGCGTCTGTGGAGATGTATTTGTTGCCGGCTGCTTCAACCGCAGCCTTGATCGCTGCTTCATCGGTCTTCCAACGCTCTTCCTGGAATGTCTTCCAGGAAACGGCAATGGTCTTGTCCTTGGCAATGGCCATGCCGCCCATGGACAATGTCACAACGGCGCTTGCAAGAAGCGCTCCCACGAATTTCTTCATTCTGTTTCCTCCCGGTGCATCCAGCACCATGATTGCCCGATGCGCACTGCGCATCATCTTTGAACATGCTTCCCGCTTAACGGCAAAGCCATCCGCGAACCTCTTTAATTCGAGGATCAAAAAAAAGAGTGACTCAACTGGGAACCTGTGTCAACATCATTTTCAGGGAAGCTAAATTATTGCAATGCAACAAGAATTTTCGCTGCACTGCAAAATTGGCGTTTGTGTGAGACGCAGGAGTGAAATGCGCGGTCGCCCGCCGCTTCATCCGTGCGACATGGTGAATGCGAGGAGAATAGTAGGCATGTCCGCTATTGCGAGGTCGGACGATTTGCGCCGTCAGAACCAGCGGCGGATTTTGGCTGCCCTGCGTCGCGGCGGTCCGCTGTCACGCACTGAATTGAGTTCGCAGACCGGCCTTTCCGCATCCACGGTAACGGCGATCACGGCACTTCTGATGACTTCGGGAGCACTGATTGAAACCGTCCCCGCCGACAGCGTCGATCATGGTTCCTCGCGTCGGGGTCGCCCGCAGGTTTCGCTGAGTTTCAATGCGGACTTCGCAAGCATTGCAGCGATTTCCTATTCTCTGAACCGTATTTCGGCAGCGATTGTGGACTACGCAGGCCGCCTGCGCGCCGAGCAGGTCATTCGCATCGAAACCCGCAAATCCGGCAGCAGGGAAATTGTCGATGCAATCTCGCTTGTGCTGGACCAGGCTCTGGCGGAAGCAGGAACCAAGGCGCCGCTGATGCAAATCGCGATTGGCGTGCAAGGCGTAGTCGACGTCGAGGGCAGGACCGTTCTCTGGACGCCTATCCAGCACAGCAAGGATGTGCCGCTTGCCGCACAACTGGAAACCCGACATGGCGCGCCGGTAACCCTTGCCAATGATTGCAGCATGATTGCCGAAGCCCTGCGCTGGCAGGAGCCTTCCACCTATTCGGGAAGTTTCGGGGCAGTGCTGTTGTCCCATGGCATCGGCATGGGGCTTGTTCTCAAGGGCAGGCTGTTTTCAGGGATAGGATCATCGGCAACCGAATTCGGGCATATGAACCATATGCCGCTGGGTGCGGCCTGTCGTTGCGGCAGCAAGGGCTGCATAGAGGCCTATGCCGGTGACTATGGCATATGGAGAAATGCCAACGGGCTACCCCCCTCTTCTGCGCCAAAGAGCGATTTGCAGATCCTCGACATGAAAGCCATTGCTGACAAGGCGCGGGCTGGCGACGGACCTGAAAGGGCCGCCTATCGCGCAGCAGGCCTTGCAATCGGCTCCGGCCTGAAGAGCATGTTTGCCCTTTTTGACCCGTTTCCGGTGGCATTTGCGGGTTCAGGCGCTGCCGCCTTTGACCTGATGGAAGATGCAATTCGCGAGGCGCTGGGCGAACAGGCGATCGGCATGGCAACGCCCAATGTCGAGATGCACTGCTATCGCGATGAGTATCCGCTGGTCAGGCATGGTGCAACCATGAGCGCGTTGACCAGTCTGGACGAAAAGGATTTGCTGTTGTCCGATCCATCCGAGAAATCGGCAGCAGATCTTGAGGAAAACGATCATCGAATGGACGACGCAGGGAGAGGAATGTTGCATGCTTCGTGAGGGTATCGCCGCGTTTTCGCTTGGTATGGCGTTTCTCGCCGCGGGTGCAGCCGTGGCAGCAGACACTACTGCCGACAACGTCCCATGGGCCGAGCGCGCCATAACCCGTCATGTCGACCAGGCAACGCTTGGCGGCAAGCTCACGCAAAAGCAGCTCGATGATCTTGCAGATGCGGGCGAAAAGCTGTTCTCGGTGCGCTTCACCCTTGCCGATGGGGTTGGAAGGCCGATGGCAACGCAAGCGATCACACCGGTCAAGCGCAAGCGCCCGGTCAAGGACGCGTTTTTCCGCACAGCCGGGATGGATTCGAACGGCTGCTCAAGTTGCCACAATCAGCCATTTGCCGGGGGTGCAGGCGATTTCGCCGTCAATGTCTTCGTGTCGGAGGGCTTTACCAACGCGGATTTCGATACCCTTGATCCGCAATTCTCCAACGAACGCAACACCAACCACCTGTTTGGTTCCGGCCTTGTGGAATTGCTGGCTCGCGAAATGACGAGCGAGTTGCACCAGTTGCGCCGCGACGCTGTTGCAAAGGCACGCGCGAGCGGCGAAGAGATCAAACTGCGCCTGATCACCAAGGGAGTGGATTTCGGCACGCTGAAAATCATGCCAGACGGAATGATCGACCTTGAAGGCCTTGACGGCATCGACACCGATCTTGTCATCCGCCCCTTCAGCCAGAAGGGAGTGATGACCTCGCTACGCCAGTTCACGGTCAATGCCCTCAACCATCATCACGGCATGCAGGCGGTCGAGCGCTTTGGCATCCGCTGGACAGGCGAGACGGATTTCGACGAGGATGGCAAATCCGATGAGGTGACACCCGGTGACGTCTCGGCACTGGTTGCATGGCAGGCAACATTGCGCCCGCCTGTGCAGGAAGTTCCTGCAGACAAGGCTTGGCAGGAAGCCGCAAGGCACGGCAGCGAAGTCTTCGACACAGTCGGTTGCAACAGCTGCCATATCCGCGCCCTGCCGCTGAAATCACTGGAATTTGCCGATCCTGGCCCCTTTGACGCTGCAGGCACCCTGCGCAGCGGCGAATTGCCTGACCAGCCGATCTATGACCTTGCATTGACCGACTGGGCATCACGGCTCGAAAAGGACGATCAGGGCAATTGGCTTGTGCCGCTTTTCGGCGATCTCAAGCGCCATCGCATTGCAGACCAGCGCAATCCGGCCCTTGGCAATGAATTGCTGGCGCAACGCTTTGTCGATCGAGATGTGTTCCAGACCGCAGAATTATGGGGCATCGCCTCTACCGCACCCTATGGCCATCGTGGAGACATGGTGACCCTCGACGAAGTGATCCGCGCCCATGGCGGCGATGCCGAGCCGGTGACCAAGGCATACAAGGCGCTCGAGGAAAATGACCGCTCGGCCCTGATCGCCTTCCTCAAGACACTGGTGATCGAATGAGACCATATCAATTCGTGATAGCCATGCTGGTGGCACTGATACCTGTCTCGTCAGCACGGGCTGTCGGTGAAGACAACGCGAACGACCAACCCGCGCCTGTGATGGATGTTCCCGTCATGCATGAAGAGGCATTGGCCGCCGGCATCAGGCATGCCTATCGCGGACCATGGGAGTTCTTCGTCGGCGGCGGCGCTGCCGTCTTCGACTGCAACGGCGACCGCAAACCCGACCTTTTCATTGCCGGCGGCACCGATCCCGCCCAGCTTTATGTCAACAAGTCGGCAGTCGGCGGCGCGCTTTCATTCGAGGCCCGCGCGATTGATTTGCCCGAACGCGATCTCAAAAGCGTCACGGGTGCCTATCCCGTCGATATCGACAATGATGGCTTCATGGATCTCGCGGTTCTCAGGGTAGGATCAAACATCCTGCTCAAGGGCGGGCCGGATTGCAGCTTTACCAGCGCCAACCGCCTGTTCGCAATCGACGGCGGCAGGGCCTGGACCACGGCATTCGCTGCCACCTTCGAGGAAGGCCAGGAATTCCCGACACTTGCCTTCGGGAATTATGTTGACCGCTCGGCTCCGGGTTCGCCATGGGGAACCTGCCATGACAACGAACTGTTTCGCCCCCTGCCCGGCAAGAATCCGGACTACTCGGAAAAGACAGTACTTTCACCTGGCTTTTGCACGCTTTCGATCCTGTTCACCGACTGGAACAAAAGCGGCATTCCGGCACTGCGCATGACCAATGACCGGCAATATTACCGTGGTGGGGACGAGCAGCTTTGGCGCATTGATCCCGCACGCCCGCCTCGGCTCTATTCGAGTTCCGATGGCTGGCGCAAGGTGTCTATCTGGGGCATGGGCATTGCCGAGGCCGACCTCAACGCCGACGGCTATCCAGAATATGCGCTGTCCTCGATGGGGGATACCAAATTGCAGACGCTGGACGAGGATGCCGAGGATGGCCGCCCGGTATACCGCGACATTGCCTATGAACGCGGCGCGACGGCCCATCGCGCCTATACCGGCGATGCATTGAAGCCCTCTACCGGATGGCATGCCGAATTCGACGATTTCAACAATGATGGACGGCTGGACCTGTTCATCGCCAAGGGCAATGTCGAGCAAATGCCGGAATTCGCCTCCTTCGACCCCGACAATCTCCTGCTGGGCGGCTTTGACGGCAAGTTCACCGAAACCGGGGATCTGGCTGGCATCGCCCTGCCCACCAAGGGACGCGGCGCGGCAATATCAGATTTCAACCTTGATGGCATGCTCGACCTTCTGGTTGTCAATCGTGAGCAGAACGTGACGCTGTTTCGAAACATGGGGGCGAAGGCCGATTGGGGCACGAGACCGGCAGGCAACTGGCTGGAAATCGAGTTGCGCCAGAAAGGCGCAAACAGAAATGCCGTCGGCGCATCGGTTTCGGTCAAGACCGGCAATACCACCCGGGTGCGCAGCATCCAGGTCGGGGGCGGTCATGCGTCCGGCAAGGCTGGCTTTGTTCATGTCGGGCTTGGCGTTTCGGAACGCGCGGAAATCCGCATTCGCTGGCCGGATGGCGAGTGGAGCGCTTCCTACAGGGTTTTCGCCAACAATTTCGTTGTCATCGACAAGGGAGCAGAACAGGCAAAATACTGGTTGCCCGAATAGAAAAACATCGGTCCGGCTGTGGTGAAATTGCAACAAAGCCGGTTTGTACACTGTTTTGCCCGGTCGATTCCAAGCCAATTGTTGCAGGGCAAAACGCATATGCTGGACAATTAGCAACAGTGTGGCTAAAAGCGCCGAGTCATCGGGTATTTTTCAGCCTTCCGGAGCTGTTTTCGGGCTGCCGCAATTACCCACCGGCCAGTCGCCGGGGACATATCCGTGCGAAGGCGGTCTTCCGGCTCATCGGACAAATATTCAGGGTTGAAGGTCGCAGACATCCAAACCTTTCGGGGATGCTGCAGCCAGAGTTAAAAG
>JAGRLM010000487.1 GCA_020441795.1 Nitratireductor sp. | reverse complement strand
AGTATCATCTTGTCTGTTCTGTCCATGATGGTCGCCAGATGGAAAATCGTTCCATCATTGTGTAATTCGCAGAACAGGTTTGCGCAAGTGGGGGTCAAATGCAGCAATTCTGAAAATCTGTCCTGCGAAGGGCGCGAACCATGCAAGCCTGACCCTCCGGATACCCGAACAGCCAATCAGGATTTGCCGACAAGCAATCGTTGAATCATTTTCTTCAAATCAGGCAACAAGGCATTGGAAAACCACGGATTGCGCGTGATCCAGGCATTGTTGCGCCAGGAAGGATGAGGCAGCGGAAAAACAACGGGCTTGCCCGGACGCATGACAATGGATTGCCATTCTCCAACGGTTGCATTTACGCCGCCGCGCGAAAGCTCGCCCAAATGCCAGTTCTGGGCATAACCGCCGATTGCCAGGATCAACTCGATCTGATCCATGGTCTCGAAGATGCGCTGCCGCCATGTTGCCGCGCATTCCTTCCGGGGCGGCAAATCCCCACCCTTCGCGTCAAGCCCGGGAAAACACATGCCCATCGGCACAATGGCAATGCGTTGTGGATCGTAGAAGATATCCGGCCCGACGCCCATCCAGTCTCGCAAGCGATCCCCTGAGGGGTCGGTGAAAGGCACGCCGCTCTGGTGAACCCTGGTTCCTGGTGCCTGCCCGCAAATGGCAATGCGTGCAGTTTTCGACAAGACTACCACCGGCCTCGGTTCATGCGGCAATGCCTTGCCGCGCGGGGCATCCACACAAATCCGGCAGCGACTGATCTCCTTTGCCAGTTCCGTCTGTTCCATACGCTTTCCCGCCCTAGGCCACGCTCGGCCGCGCAACGATCTGCCTTGCCCATCGCGTCAGATGCTGCAAATCGTCAGGATAGGCAATCCGTCCGGGCTTGAGGAATTGATAGGAAACAATTCCGGTGATGTCGGCAATGGTGAACTTGTCGCCCGCAATGAATTCCCGGTTCTGCAATTCGCGATCGAGAAATTCCATGAATTCGCGGGCCTTGCCCTGATTGACCGTGCCCCACTCCGCGACCTGGGGTATTTCCAGATGGGCAGCGCCTGGATGCAGATGCCGGAAGGCGAAGGCAACCGGTAACAGGAAATTCAACTCCATCCGCCGCTGCCACATTTCGACAAGCGCCTTGTCGAGGGCTGTTACCCCCATCAATGGCGGGTCCGGCCGGATTTCCTCGAGATAACGGCAAATGGCAACGGTCTCGGCAATGACAGTGCCATCCTCCAGTTCAAGGACAGGAACCCGTTGCATCGGGTTCTTGGCAGTGAATTGCGGGCTTTGGGTCTCGAGCGTGTTGATGTCCACCTGCACGCGCTCGATATCAAGGCCCTTTTCCGCCAGGAATATTTGCACACGGCGCGGATTGGGCGCCCTTCCGCCATCGTGGAGACGCATACCGCCAAGCATTTCAACCAAGGTATTTTCCTTTCATATCAGGCTTTTGAGCCATGCAATCAAACTGGCAAACATTCGCTTTGCATGCAAGGTCACGCTTTCTTTCGCGCTGACGCGAGACGTTTCCTCGCCTGAGTGGTCCTTGCGCCAGTCGGAAGGCTCTTCGAAGCCATAGGCCCACATTCCGCGCTTCGCATTCCGCGCCTCCGCCTCCAGCCATTGATGGTCACCATAAGCGACCGCCCAGCCATCGCGCACCATCGCCTCGTTGAGATTTCTCTCGCCAGCGCGGCAAATGGCTAGCGTCCGGTCATATTTGTCGAGACCAAGGGCCGTGCATGTCACGTCCTGCCGCGCAATCAGCTTGCGCAAGTGGTCGCGGGCGAGCTTGTCACAGGCAATCTCCACCCCGGAATTCGTGCAGCTTTGCCGATATTCCGGCGCATCAATTCCCTCCAGCCGTATGCGCTCGCCATTGACCTCGAGGCTGTCTCCATCCACGACGATGGCGCGTCCCCGAAGCGGTTCGGAGCCACCCAGATAGGCTGCAGCAAAGGCAATTGCCGCAAACAGTGCCAGCATGGTGAGCCAATCGCGAAAAGAACCGCGACGCCGCAATCCGGGTTTTCGAACAATCCTTGCCAATGCCGTGTTTTCCTGCGTTGTTTTGGCTTGAATAACCTGATGTTAACCAAACACCGATACCCAATTGATGGGCTGATATGCGTATTGGGTACGGCTTTTCCGATGACCACCAGAAAATCACAATCCTCCGACAAGAACATTGTCGATCGCACGCGAAAACGCAGTGCCTCGTCGCATCTTGTCAAGGATTTGCGCACCCGCTTCAGCCAGGGTGGCGGCCAACCCATAGCCTATGAATTGGAGCTGATGACGAGCTTTGCGGAAAACCACCGCAATGCAGCCATTGCCATGCCGATCTTCACATTGATCATCGGGCTGATTGCCGGTTCCTATATCGGTTATTATCTCGCTGCCTTCTGGGTTGCATTGTCCATCATGTCTTATGGCCTGATGGCAACCCTTTCTGCAAGGTTCATGAAAGAAGCGCATGAGGAAGATGCATTGCGCAAATGGCGCAAGATCTATCTTCTGGCCCAAATGCTGGTAGCAGTTTCCTGGTCGATATTCTCACTATATTCGTGCCTTACCTGCGAAGACAGCACCTATTCGATCATCCAGTTTTCCACGATTCTGGTTTTCCAGGCGATCACCATGATCCTTTCCTACGGATTTGGTGCGAGCTTGCTGATCACGTCCGCCCCACCGACTCTCGCGCTCTCGATCCGCTTCATGATGACCTATGATCCGGCCCAGATGATGATGGGTGCAATTCTGCTTGGCTCCCAGACCTTCTTCTACCTGATCGCCGATCGCTTCAAACTGTCGGTGATCTCGATCCTGGAACACAAGGCGGAAAAGGAAGGGCTGATTGCCGATCTCGAAACCGCCAAGTCGATGTCAGAGGAAGCACGGCGTCGCGCCGAGGAAGCAAACCTGGCCAAATCGCGTTTTCTTGCCACGATGAGTCATGAATTGCGCACACCGCTCAACGCCATTCTCGGATTTTCAGAAGTCATGATGGGCGAGGTTCTGGGCCCCATCGGCAACCCGACCTACAAGGAATATGTCGGCGACATTCATAATTCCGGCAAGCACCTGCTCAATGTGATCAACGAGATTCTCGACCTGAGCCGCATCGAGGCAGGCCGCCAGGAACTGGTCGAGGAGGCCGTTCGCCTGGTTCATGTTGTGGATGACGCCAATCACATGGTCCAGATCAAGGCCAAGAGCAAGAACATCAACATCATCTGCCAGTTCGAGGAAAACCTTCCGCAGATCTGGGCCGATGAGCGCGCGGTTCGCCAGATTGCGCTCAATCTTCTGTCCAATGCGCTGAAATTCACTCCGCCAGGTGGCACCATCTGGCTAAAGGTTGGCTGGACCAGTTCAGGTGGCCAGTATTTTGCGGTTCGCGACACGGGACCCGGCAT
>JAGRLM010000486.1 GCA_020441795.1 Nitratireductor sp. | reverse complement strand
TTCCATCCACAACCAGCGCATAGCTTGTACCCTTACCCTTGCTGTCCCGCTCGGCAAGGAAATCATTCCCGCCTTCAAGCGTTTCCCCGCCCTCGCCTTCGGAAACATCCAGCGAAACCACGATTGTGCGCCCGGTGGTGGCAGGATCATATTCCGGCTCAAGCGGAATGATGGGGCCACCAGATCCCGGCAAGGCTGCTATGGCAGTATCATTGGCGAGGCCCGGAACCTTGCGCAATTCCTTTTCGGCATAAAATGCCAGCTTGGACTTGCCGGCACGGGTCATGTTGATGCCGTCGGAATTGCGCAAACGAACTATCTGGCCGCTTACATCAGGGCCGGCGCTGACAAAATTTCCCTCGGCATTGGTAAATCCGTCCCACACATCGATGAACTTTCCGCCAACGGCCTCGGTCTTGTTGCGATAGATTTCGTTGAAAACGAGATAGTCGGAATTCATCGAGCTTGAATTGACCGGCGGCAGCCCAACCCAGAAAAACGGCAAATTGCGATCCCGCACCGCCTTGGCAATCGAGGCAACACGGTTGTCGTATTCGCTCTTCCACTCATCAGACAGCTTCGCAACACGCCCAGCACCGGTCCGCATCTGCTGGCGGTCATTCATGCCGGCCAGAAACACAATTGCGAACGGTTTTTGCTCATCGATCAGCTCGACAATGCGCTGTGGCCAGTTGACGACATCGTCACGAACCAGTCCGGACAGACCGGTTGCAGCATTGACCAGAACCACATTGGGATTTTCCGCATAAGCCTGCTGCAATCCGTCCGACAGGCCATCCGCCATGAAATCGCCGGCAACAAGTATCTTGAGAGCATTCTCGACCTTGTCGACGACTTCCTTGACCGGTGCCTGTGTCGTTACGACCGCGCTGTTTTGCCTGGCTGGCTTGACAATCACGCGTCGTGCCTTGTTCTTTTCCTGCGCCTTTTGCACGCGCTCACGCTGCTTGCGCAGGGCACCGCCAAAAAGCAGCTCGAACAGGTTTGGACGGTTCCTCGTCTCGTTCTTCTGCTGCGCATGGGCTTGCGTAACGAGCACAGGTGCGCCAACTGGCGGCAGGCCAGTTGCCAGTACGGCCAGGGCAATCAAGGTAACAAGGAAGCGTTTCATCTGTTCCCGTTTCAGGTGGTCCATTGGCACCTGGCAAAACAGCAGGATCAATGCCCGGTTTTCAGCCTTGGCGCAATCTGGTCAAGAGCTTCTTTGATGGATAACCATCCGGCGTCATGCCAACCCGGTTCTGGAATTCCAGGATGGCCTTCTTGGATGCCGGACCAAATTTGCCATCAATTTCGTCATCATAATGGCCGAGCCGTTTGAGAATGGCCTGAGCTTCCATCCTCTCGTCCTCGTTCATGGGAGTGTAACCGCGCGGCCAGTCGCGAACAAGCCCGCCATAGCCCGCCAGTTCGTCAGCCAGCAACCCGACAGCAAGCGCATATTTGTCTGCATTGTTGTATCGCTTGGTGACATAGAAATTCTTGATCATCAGGAATGCCGGACCGGATGCACCAGCCGGCAGCTTCAGAACGGCCTTGTCTTGTGGTCGCGTAAAACCCCCACCCCTGGCGCGGCGGACGCCGAGTTTCTCCCATCTCGCGAGCGAAATCCCGTCCTTGTCTTCAAGGCCGAGGTCAAAACCTGCTGGCAGGCTGACCTCGTAACCCCAGGTCTTGCCTGTCTGCCAGCCATTCTTCTTCAACAGATTGGCCGAGGACGCCAATGCATCGGGAGGTGACGTCCAGACATTGCGATGCTTGTCGCCGTCAATATCCACCGCCCATGCCAGGTAACTGGTGGGGATGAACTGGGTATGGCCCATGGCTCCAGCCCATGATCCCGTCAGCCCGCTGGCCGAGACATCACCCGCCTGAACGATTTTCATGCCTGCGATCAACTGGGCCCTGGCGAATTTCGCCCGCTTCGGGTCAGCATAGGCAAGCGTCCCAAGCGAGCGGGCAACGCTTCTGATCCCGGTCTTTTTCTGCAATGCCTCGCCATAGGAGGATTCCATTGACCAGATCGCCACGAGAACATGGCGATCCACCCCAAACTTCGCCTCGATCTTGTCGAGCCAGGGTTTGTATTCGGTAAGCAGTTCCCGCCCACGCCGAATGATCGACGGCGTTATCCGGCTGTCCATGTATTCCCAGACCTTGGCGGTAAATTCCGGCTGGTAGCGCGCGGCCTCCAGAACCTCGGGATCCGGCTCGTCTATACCGGCAAAGACAGCGCGATAGGTTGCGGCTGTGATACCGCTCTTGGCTGCGACCGGTTGAAAATCACGTATCCATTTCACGAAGCCCGGATCGGCTGCATGAGCGGTTGTCGCCAGAAAACCGGCCATTCCAGCCCCCAGCAGCATAGCCGTGGCCGATGGTCTGAAAGTGGTGAAAATGCCCATGCAGTATCTCCGGTAAACAAGGTGAACCTGATTCGCCAAGTCCATTGATTACACGGGAATGGGTCAAGAATTCGTTTACCTTGTTTCCGCGAGCGCGCTAGAAAGCGGGCGATCACACCAAATTGATGGCATTCAGGCGACCGTCAGGCGACCTTAAGGCGTTTGGGCAGTTCAGCCTCCCAAGCAAGGGCCGTCTCGATAATGGTCCTGAGATCATTGTAGCGGGGCTTCCAACCCAACCTGCTCTGAATTCGATGTGAATTGGCGATCAGGGCCGGAATGTCGCCTGCCCGGCGGCGGTCCTCGTAGACGTCAAAGTCAACGCCAGACACTTCCTTGACCATGGCAATCACCTGGCTGATCGAATAGCCTTGGCTGTAGCCGCAATTGGCGGTGAATTTCAGTCCGCCATTGCGCAGGAAATTCAGGGCGGAGTAATGGGCACTGACCAGATCGCTGACATGAATGAAGTCACGCATGCATGTACCATCCGGCGTGTCGTAATCAGTGCCATAAATGGACATGCTTTTGCGCTTTCCCGTAGCGGCCTCACAGGCGGTCTTGATGAGATGCGTTGCTCCCTGGGTGGATTGCCCGGTTCGCTTCAGCAGATCACTTCCTGCCACATTGAAGTAGCGCAACATCACATAACGGATATCGTGGGCCAGTGCCGTGTCGCGCACCATAATTTCGCTCATCAGCTTCGACGATCCATAGGGTGACATCGGATTGAGAATGGCGTCCTCGCGAATGGGACCTGATGTCAGCGGGGTTCCATAAACGGCTGCGCTCGATGAAAAGATGAATTTCTCGATGCCGGTACGAACCGCCGCTTCAAGCAGATTGCGCGTCTGGCCGGTATTGTTGTCGTAATATTTCAGCGGGTTTTCGATCGACTCCGCCACCTCGATGGATCCGGCAAAGTGAATGATCGTATCGACCTTGTTGTCACGAATGATATCCGATACCAGATCGATATCACCGACATTGCCGATCACCAGTTGCGCCCGCTCCGGCACTGCCCACTGGAACCCGGTACAAAGATTGTCGAGAACAATGACATCCTCGCCATGATCCAGCAGTTCCCAGACCATGTGGCTGCCAATATAACCCGCCCCGCCGGTTACCAGAACGCTCATCATCCACCTCTTGCCGGCAATGCCGTTTTCCATGATTTGATACGCTGCCCGCCGGGGATTTCTCCCAGACGTGCTTTTCCTGAGACCTAGCAGGTGGAACTTAGGATTAAATAAAGGGTTGGATAGCATTTTAACGGTTGGTAGCCCGCCCCTGGCCCGCATCAACACCAGGGCTTCGGGAGAATGTCGAGGTAGAGATGAAATACAAGCCCGTAAGAAAAGCCGTCTTTCCGGTCGC
>JAGRLM010000045.1 GCA_020441795.1 Nitratireductor sp. | reverse complement strand
AGATCACCATGCTGGCTGGCGGTGAACAGGAAATGTTCGACAAGCACCTCCCGGCGCTTCAGGCCATGGGAGACCAGATATTCCACATGGGGCCGCTCGGATCGGCTGCGATCATCAAGGTGATTACCAACATGCTGGCTTTCATCCATCTGGTGGCGGATGGCGAGGCGCTGATGCTGGCCAAACGCGGTGGCCTCGATCTTGGAAAGGCCTGGGCCGCGATCAAGGCCAGTTCCGGCACCAGTTTCGTGCATGAGACCGAAGGTCAGTTGATCCTCAACGGCAGCTATGACATCGCCTTCACCATGGACCTCGCCTTGAAGGACCTTGGCTTCGCCATGAATTTCGGTCGCGAATTCGGCGTTCCGCTTGATCTTGCCGGGCTGACCAACCAGACCTTCGTGAAGGGCAAGGCGGCTTATGGCGGCAACGCCCAGTCAACGCAAATCGTCAAATTGCTGGAAGATGTGCTCGAGACAGACCTTCGCGCGCCCGGCTTCCCGGCGCGTCTTGAGTAGTCTAGCGTCAAGGTCCTGACAGTCTCGGTCAGAGTTTGTTTACCATGAGTAATTACAATTCTCCGAATTCGCGGGGGATTCCATGGTAGATATTGAGCAACTTCAGAATGATCGGGATGCATTGCGGCTTTTGCTTGAGGAACATCAGATTCTCAAGGAGACCATTGAAAACAGCCCTTTGCAGTTCTGTGTCTATGATCGCCAGGACAATCTGGTCGCATGGAATGATACTTACGAGCGCACCCATCCCGAAGCCTTTGCGGCATTTCGCTCAAAGCCCAAGGGCTCACGGTTGAGCTATGGCGAACTGGTTCGCTACCAGTTGGCAAAAACCCTGCCGCCCGAAAAGCTTGACGAAGCAGTCGCTGCAAGGGTGCTCGCGCAGCGTGAAAGCCATGGCGAGCCGGTAGATCGCGAATATGACAGCATCGGCTGGCTCAGGGTCATCAAATATCCGATGCCCAGTGGCGCCATTGCCGGCATGGGCATTGACATCAACGAGCTGAAGCGTCGCGAGTGCGAGCTTGAAGAAGCTCGCAGTGTTGCAGAGGCTGCTGAAAAGTCGAAATCGGAATTCCTCGCCAATATGAGCCATGAAATCCGCACGCCAATGAACGGCGTCATGGGCATGGCCGAATTGCTGGCCTCAACCGAGCTTGATGCCAAACAGCGGATGTTCACCGATGTGATCGTCAAATCCGGTGCATCGCTGCTGACAATCATCAATGACATACTGGACTTCTCGAAGATCGATGCAGGGTTGATGCATCTTGATCCCGAGCCGTTTGCGCTGGCTGAAGCGATCGAGGATGTCGCGACGCTGGTTTCTACCCGCGCAGCCGAGAAGGATGTCGAACTGATCGTCAGGGTCGATCCGGCACTGCCCGAAATGGTGGTTGGCGATGTCGGGCGTATCCGCCAGGTCCTGACCAATCTTGTTGGCAATGCGGTCAAGTTCACCGACCAGGGGCATGTTTATGTCGATGTGAATGGTGAGATTGTGGACGATGGCATTGGCGGGCGGGTTGCTGCTCTCAATGTAAGTGTCGAGGATACGGGAATTGGTATTGCACCCTACAAACTTGCCAAGGCCTTCGACAAGTTCAGCCAAGTGGACAGTTCTGCCACGCGAAAGCATGAAGGCACCGGTCTTGGTCTGGCAATTGCCTCCTCGCTGATTGATCTCATGGGCGGCGAAATTGGAGCGGAAAGCGAAGAGGGTGTTGGCTCGACCTTCTGGTTCAAGGTCAGGCTGCCGGTGCATGGGGCGGCTGAGCGCAAGAAGCGTGTTCCCGTTGACGTCACGGGTGCCAATGTTGTCATCATTGACGATAACAAGGTCAATCGGGCGATCCTTGGCGAGCAGATGCGCGCCTGGCGTTTCGAGTCTGCCGATTGCCAGTCCGGGGAAGAGGGGCTGGCACTGCTACGCGCAGCACATGCGGCAGGCGTCGGCGTTGATGCAGTAATCCTCGACTTCCAGATGCCGGGCATGTCGGGCGAGGAAGTCTTGCGCGAGATCCGAAATGATCCCGCGCTTAGCGGTCTGGCCGTCATCATGCTGACTTCGGTTGATTATGCCAAATCCCATCCTTCCGTTGCGGACCTTGTCCTTCAGGCAGTGCTGACCAAGCCGACGCGCTCATCGCTCCTGCTGGAAACCATCGTTGACGTCATTTCCCAAAGGCGCAGCAATGGCGAGATGGTGGCAATGGATGCGATCGAGGCTCTGCGTGGAAAAGCAGGTGACCTTGCTTCGCCAGTCGCAATGTCGCCAATGGCTGAAACCGCACGAAGCGACCAATCTGCCGAAACCGTTGAGCCGCTCGACATTCTTGTTGCCGAGGACAATGAAGTAAACCGAATGGTACTTCATCAGATCCTGAGTGACACCGGATACAGTTTCGAAATTGTCGAGAATGGCAAACTGGCAGTCGAAAAATATCTGGCGCGGTCGCCAAAGATCATCCTGATGGATGTCTCCATGCCGGAAATGGACGGACATGAAGCTACATACGCGATCCGGCAGCTTGAAGCCGAAAACGGAGGCCATGTTCCTATCATCGCCGTCACCGCACATGCGATGAAAGATGACCGGCAGAATTGTATCGATGCCGGTATGGATGACTACCTCTCGAAGCCGGTTTCGCCCGCCCGGGTGCTGGAAAAGGTCCAGCACTGGATTGACGGGACACGGGCGTTGCTGCGCGCCTGACCGCAAGCGGTCAAGCGAAACCGAGGGCCTTTCCAGTCAGAAAAATCTGCTTGCGCTTTTTCTTGAAAAATGAAATTTTTCAAAGAAATTTCATTCGGGGCGTTATCCTTGACCCCGACTATCCTGTAAATGCTGGAAAGGCGCAGTCTCATGGCCAGTTCACTTCCGCAAAAGGCCCGTGTCGTCATCATCGGCGGGGGCGTGTCGGGTTGTTCGGTCGCCTATCATCTTGCCAGGCTTGGCTGGAAAGACATTGTGCTGCTGGAACGCAAGCAATTGACCAGCGGCACGACCTGGCATGCCGCGGGGCTGATCGGGCAGCTGCGTGCCACCGCCAACATGACCAGGCTCGCGAAATATTCGGCCGATCTTTATCTCAATCTCGAGACGGAAACCGGCGTTGCCACCGGTATGCGGGCAACCGGTTCCATTTCCGTGGCGCTGACTTCCGAGCGCAAGGAAGAGCTGTATCGCAATGCCTCGATGGCGCGTGCCTATGGCGTTGCTGTCGAAGAGATTTCTCCCGCCGAGGCGAAGAACCGCTATCCGCATCTTGAAATCGGCGATGTAACCGGGGCTGTCTGGATTGAGAAGGACGGCCAGGCAGATCCGGCCAATATCGCGCTGGCACTTGCCAAGGGTGCGCGCGCCATGGGTGCCACGATCGTCGAACATGCCCGGGTAGATGCGATCCACAAGAAGGATGGCAGGGTGAGCGGCGTGGTTGCCACGCAAGGTGGCGAGACTGTCACGATAGAATGCGAGCATGTTGTCAATTGCGCTGGCATGTGGGCGCATGAGGTTGGCCGGATGGCGGATGTCGCGGTGCCGCTTCATGCCTGCGAGCATTTCTATATCGTGACCGAACCCATTACCGGTCTGGAACGGCTGCCGGTCCTGCGGGTGCCGGATGAATGTGCATATTACAAGGAGGATGCCGGCAAGATATTGCTCGGCGCCTTCGAGCCTGTCGCCAAACCCTGGGGAATGAGCGGCATCCCCGAGGATTTCTGCTTCGACCAGTTGCCTGAGGATTTCGATCATTTCGAACCGATCCTGGAACAGGCGGTAAAGCGGATGCCGATCCTGGCAGAAACCGGTATCCACACCTTCTTCAACGGGCCGGAGAGTTTCACGCCGGATGACCGTTATTATCTGGGCGAAGCGCCGAATGTTGGTAATTACTGGCTGGCCTGTGGTTACAATTCCATTGGCATCCAGTCATCCGGCGGTGCTGGCATGGCGCTCGCGCAATGGATGGATGCGGGCGAGCCACCGTTTGATTTGTGGGACGTCGATATCCGTCGCGTGCAGCCGTTTCAGGCGAACCGAAGCTATCTCTATCATCGTTCGACCGAGACGCTGGGCCTGCTTTATGCTGACCATTTCCCCTATCGACAGATGGCAACAGCAAGGGGTGTGCGTCGCTCGCCGATCCATGAGCATCTGAAGGCGCAGGGCGCCGTATTCGGTGAGGTAGCCGGTTGGGAACGGGCAAACTGGTTTGCCGAACCCGGGCAGGAGCGCGAATATCGCTATTCCTGGAAGCGGCAGAACTGGTTCGATAACCAGAAGCGCGAGCATATGGCCGTGCGCGAAGGCGTTGGCCTGTTCGACATGACCTCGTTTGGCAAGATCCGCGTCGAGGGCAGGGATGCGCTGGCGTTCTTGCAGCGACTTTGTGCCAATGAGATGGATGTCGAGGCAGGCAGGATTGTCTATACGCAGATGCTCAATCGCCATGGCGGCATTGAAAGCGACCTGACGATCACGCGGCTGAGCGAAACGGTATTCTTCCTTGTCGTGCCAGGCGCAACCTTGCAGCGCGACCTTTCTTGGCTTCGTCGCAATCTGGGCAGTGACGAATTCGTCGTCCTCACCGATATCACGGCAGCCGAGTCGGTGCTGTGCGTGATGGGGCCGAGATCGCGTGAGCTTATCAACCGTGTCAGTCCGGCGGATCTGTCGAATGATGCCCATCCGTTCGGCACCGCGCAGGAGATCGAAATCGGCATGGGTCTGGCGCGCGCGCATCGCGTTACCTATGTGGGGGAGCTGGGCTGGGAGCTGTATATTTCAAGCGACCAGACGGCGCATGTGTTCGAGACGCTGATGGAGGCGGGTGAAAGTCACGGCCTGAAACTGTGCGGGTTGCATACGCTGGATTCGTGCCGCATCGAAAAGGGCTTCCGGCATTTCGGTCATGACATCACCGATGAGGACCATGTATTGGAAGCGGGACTTGGCTTTGCGGTGAAGACCGGCAAGGGCGATTTCGTCGGACGCGACGCGGTGCTGCGCAAGAAGGAAGAGGGCTTCAAGCGGCGCATGGTACAGTTCAGGCTCACCAATCCCGAACCGCTTGTCTATCACAATGAACCGCTGATCCGTGACGGCAAGATCGTGTCGCATGTAACGTCCGGAAATTACGGACATTTCCTGGGTGGGGCCATCGCCATGGGCTATGTTCCATGCGAGGGTGAGAGTGGCGAGGCGGTGCTTTCGTCATCCTACGAGATCGAGATTGCCGGCGAGCGTCATAGTGCTGAAGCCTCGCTCAAGCCGATGTATGACCCGCAGGCGCTGCGGGTGCGGATGTAACGCCAAGGGCAATTCCTTCCACAACCTCCCGGCCACAAATTCAAGACCTGCATGATTGTTACTTGACTTAACAATCATGCAGGTAAACAATCTTGCGGTGTTCGGGTAGTGGAGGATTTGCGATGGGTTCCCAGTCGCCAATGCTGCTTGTCGATGTCGACGGGCAGATTGCAACGCTGACGATGAACAGGCCGGACAAGCGCAATGCGATGTGCGACGGCCTGCTTGAGGAGATCGAGGCGTTCTTCACCAGGCCGCCGGAAGGCGTGAAAGTAGCCATCCTGACGGGAACGGCTGGGCATTACTGCTCGGGTCTTGACCTTTCCGAGCATGTCGCGCGCGATGCGGAAGGCACGATGCGCCATTCGCGCGGCTGGCATCGCGTGATGGAAACCATCCAGTATGGCGGTTTGCCGGTTGTCTCGGCCATGTTCGGTGCCGTGATCGGCGGCGGCCTGGAACTCGCAGCTTCGACCCATGTGCGCATCGCGGAACCCTCGACGATATTCCAGCTTCCGGAAGGGCGTCGCGGTATCTTTGTCGGTGGCGGTGCGACGGTTCGGGTAGGGCGCATTTTGGGTGCTGACCGAATGATCGAAATGATGCTGACAGGGCGCAAATACAATGGCGAGGAAGGCGTGGCGCTGGGGCTCGCGCATTATCTGGCCGAACCGGGCGGTGCGCTTGCGATGGCAAGGGAACTTGCTGCAAAGATCGCCAGCAATGCGGCACTTTCCAATTACATCATGATACAGGCGATCTCGCGCATTGAGGACATGGCCAAGGCTGACGGATTGTTTGCCGAATCGCTTTGTGCCGCAATCACCCAGACAAGCCCGGATGCGCAGGAAGGCCTGAAGGCCTTTCTTGAAAAACGGCAGCCGGTATTCCGCTGACAGGAGGGTGGTGATGCAGGACAAGAATTCAAGCCTGGCGCATGGCATCAATGGCGAGGATACGGGGGAAGCCGACGAGAGCCTGCGCGGCTTTCTGGGCTACAATATCAAGCGCGCAAATCTCGCGGTGCAAGCTGAAATTCGTTCAACGCTGGAGAAGTCCGGGTTTCGCACGGCAGGTTTTTCTGCGCTGGTGCTGATCTGCGACATGCCGGACATGACGCAGACACAGCTTGCCGCCGCGCTCAGCATCGAGCGCTCGGGCGTGGTCCTGATTGTCGATGATCTTGAAAACCGCGACCTGATCACCCGCAACAAGGTCGAGGGCGACCGGCGCACCTATGCACTTCGGGCAACGCTGGCGGGCCTGCGCATGCGCGACAAGGTGATGGAGCAGGTATGCGCGACCGAAAACCGGCTGGTTACAGGATTGAGCGAGGACGAAATTGCCATCGCCCGCAAGGTCCTCAACCATATCGAGAAAATGGCCGGCAAATAGCGGGCGGGCAGCGGAGGAAGGCCAGGTGCAATCCATGCAGGGTTCTCAAAATCACGGTGAATATCTTCCGCATGCGGTCAATCGTGAGGATCGCGGCGACAATACGATCCTGCTGACCTCGCCGCGCGCGCTTGGTCCGGTTGCGCGCAATACCGGCGAATGGCTGCATCGATGGGCAGAAGAGGCGCCGCAGCGCGTGTTCATCGCGGAGCGTTGGGGAGCAGGCTGGCGCGAGGTCAGCTATCAGCAGGCGCTGGAAATGGTGCGTGCCATTGCTGCATCATTGCTCGGGCGTGGCCTCGGGCCTGAGCGTCCGGTGGTGGTGTTGTCGGGAAACAGCGTTGATCATGGCCTGATCGCCCTTGCAGCACAATATGCCGGAATACCGGTAGTCCCGGTAGCCGAGCAATATTCGCTGATACCAGGTGCACATGACCGGCTGCGCCATGTGATCGAAATGACGCGGCCTGGCCTTGTCCATGTTGGCGATGCCGAGCGCTATGGCGATGCCTTGTCGCTGGATGCGCTGGCGGGAATTGAGGTCGCAAGTTCGCGACCGGGAACTCGCAAGGGCGTAACCGATTTTGCCGAATTGCTGAAAGGTGATGCGGGCGCCGGGCTTGACGCAATTCACGCCGATGTCGGACCTGAAACGCTGGCAAAAATCCTGTTTACGTCCGGGTCCACGTCAATGCCCAAGGGGGTGATGACGACACATGGGATGATGTGTGTGAATCAGGCGCAGATCGGCGGCTGTTTTCCGTTTCTCAGTGCGCATCCGCCGAAGATCGTTGACTGGCTGCCATGGAACCATGTCTTTGGCGGCAGCCACAACTTCAATCTCATGCTGTCAAATGGCGGCAGCATTTATATTGATGATGGCAAGCCGACACGCGACGGATTTGCCCGCTCGCTTGAAAATCTCGCAATGCATGCTGGGTCCATCGCGTTCAATGTTCCCCTTGCATATGGGATGCTGGTGCAGGCGTTCGAAAAGGACGCTGCATTGCGCGGCCGCTATTTTGCCGATCTCGACATGATCTTCTATTCCGGCGCCTCGCTGCCCCAGGAAATCTGGCAGGCGCTGGAGCGGTATGCGCTTGCCGAGACCGGACGAAAGCCGCTGATGACCTCCAGTTGGGGGATGACGGAAACCGCTCCCGCCACGCTGATGGTGCATGAACCGGTCACTCGCTCCGGTCTGGTCGGGGTTCCGATGCCTGGCATAACCGTCAAGCTCATCGGGCTTGACGAGGGACTGTTTGAACTCCGGGTCAAGGGTCCCAACGTCATGAAGGGCTATTTCCGTGACCGGGAAAAATCTGCGGAGGCCTTTGATGGGGAAGGCTATCTGATCACGGGCGATGCTGTTCGCCTTGCTGATTCGTCGCGCCTTGAGGCCGGGCTTTCGTTTGACGGGCGCATATCCGAGGATTTCAAGCTGCTGAGCGGGACATGGGTGCATGCAGCGCAAATCCGGTTGGGTGCCATGGGCGCTCTTGCACCACTCGTGCAGGACATTGTTGTTACGGGTCATGACAAACGCGATATCGGGATACTGATCTTTCCCGACAAGGCACAACTCGCGCAGGCAGGCCTTGATGGCGAGGAAACGGACGGATGCCTTGCAGGGGCAGCACTGCGCAGCGAGATCGGGAAAAGGCTGGAACATCTGGCGAAGTCCTCGACCGGCTCTTCGACGAGGGTCGCCCGTGCCATCATCCTTGCCTCGCCTCCCTCGCTCGAGCACCATGAAGTGACATCAAAGGGCAATCTCAACAATCGCAAGGTCCTGGAGGGGCGCGCCGATCTGGTTGCGCGGCTCTACGACGACAATGATCTCGCGATAATCCGTATCTGAAGGAATTCCAATGGTAGATTTCACCAAGGTCAGGGCAATCGATTTTCATACCCACGCTGAGGAACCGTGCGGCTGCCATGCCGATGACGGCTATGATGATCTGCAATCGACAATGGCAAAGTATTTTGGTGCGCCGTGGCAACATCCACCAACCATCCCGCAAACGGCAGCGCATTACCGCGAGCTGAATATTGCAGCCGTGATCTTCCCTGTGGATGCAGAGCGGGAGACGGGATATCGGCGCTACAAGAATGAGGAGGTGGCGGAGCTTGCCGCAGATAACAGCGACATCCTCATTCCCTTCGCCTCCATCGATCCGGCCAAGGGCAAGCTCGGTGCGCGCGAGGCGCGTCGACTGGTGGCAGAGTTCGGCGTTCAGGGCTTCAAGTTTCATCCGACAATGCAGGGCTTCTTTCCCAATGACCGAATGGCCTATCCTCTTTACGAGGCAATTGCGGAAACCAGAAAGCCCGCGCTTTTCCATACCGGACAGACAGGCGTTGGTTCGGGCATGCGTGGCGGCAACGGGATGCGGCTCAAATATTCCAATCCGGTGCATATTGACGATGTGGCGGTGGATTTTCCCGATATGCCGATCATCCTGGCGCATCCGTCATTCCCCTGGCAGGAGGAGGCGCTTTCGGTCGCACAGCACAAACCCAATGTCTATATCGACCTGTCGGGATGGTCGCCGAAATATTTTCCGCCGATCCTGGTCCGCTATGCGAACTCGATCCTGCGGAAAAAGATGCTGTTCGGTTCAGACTGGCCGATGATCTCGCCGGAGCGCTGGCTCGCCGATTTCGACAAGATCGACATCAAGGACGAAGTGCGGCCACTGATCCTCAAGGACAATGCGATGAAACTGCTGGGTGTTGCCGCCTGACATTGCAACAAAGCCTGTTGATTTTCGCAGGGCAAAGCAGGCTGGAGGCTGGACAGGCATATGGTCCATGTGAAAGCTTTCCTGAAAACAGGAGTAGTGGATGGCCAATGCGATTCCGGCCCATAAATCACACCCCAAATCGGGCCCGAAATCGGGCCCGTTGGCGGGGCTGAAAGTCGTTGAGTTTGCAGGCCTGGGGCCATGCCCATTGGCCGGGCAGATGCTGGGGGATCTGGGCGCGGATGTAATCCTGATCGAGCGCAAATCGGGCAAGGCTGATCCGACCGACATCAACAACCGCTCCAAGCGGCGTATCGCGATCAATCTCAAATCCGATGAGGGTGTGGAGGTCGCCCTCAGGCTGGTGGAAAATGCCGATATCCTGATCGAGGGTTTTCGTCCCGGTGTGATGGAAAAACTCGGGCTTGGTCCTGAGGAATGCCATGCGCGCAATCAACGGCTTGTCTATGGCAGGATGACGGGATGGGGGCAGGAGGGGCCGCTGTCATCGACCGCCGGGCATGATATCAATTACCTGGCAATCACCGGTGCGCTTCATGCCATTGGCCGCAGGGGCGAGCCGCCGGTTCCTCCCCTCAACCTTGCCGCAGATTATGCCGGCGGCACCATGTTTTTGCTGCTTGGCGTGCTTGCTGCCCTTTATGAGGCACAGCGATCCGGCAAGGGGCAGGTGGTTGACGCGGCCATGGTGGACGGAGTTCCGGCCCTTATGGGGCTGTTCCACAGCTTCATTGCGCGAGGGCAATGGGAGCCAAGGCGCGAGAGCAACCTGCTCGATGGCGGTGCGCCGTTCTATCGATGCTACGAGACCTCGGATGGCAAGTATCTATCCGTCGGGCCACTGGAGCCGCAGTTCTTCGCCGAACTTGTCAAGCTGGCTGGTCTTCCCAGGGATATCCTTGAAAACCAGTATGACGCGGAAAACTGGCCCGATAACCATGCCTTGTTGGAGGATTTGTTCATGAGCAAGAGCCGGGCAGAGTGGGAGGAGATATTCGAGGGTTCGGATGCCTGCGTTGCACCCGTGCTTACTTTCGAGGAAGCGGCGGCGTATCCGGCCAACATGGCGCGCGAGGTCTTCGTCAATGTGGATGGTGTGATGCAGGCGTCAGCCGCACCGCGCTTTACCCGAACACCTGCGGCAGGTCCGTCCGCACCCAATGCGCCGGGAGCCGATAGACAGGAAGTTCTGGCTGAGGCAGGCTATGGTGAAACCGAGATTGAAGCGCTGCTTGCGTCAAGGGTAGTGGTCTGATCGGGGCGAAAGCGCTTTACTCCGGCGGAAAAAGCACCACAATCAGAAACAGTTCGGCGCGAAGGCTGTCGGGCATTTTTTGCCAATAACAATATGGAGGAGAATTCATGGGAATGTTTGGAAAATCACCACTGCGAAAGACGGTTGGCGCGTTTTCGGTCGCATTGCTTGCGATGACGAGTGGCAACCTGTCTGCCAAGGCAGATGAGTTCATCAACATCCTGACAGGTGGCACATCGGGAGTCTATTATCCGCTCGGCGTCGGGCTGTCGAAAATCTATGGCGAGAAGATTGCTGGTGCGCGCACGCAGGTGCAATCGACCAAGGCATCGGTCGAGAACCTCAACCTGCTGCAGCAGGGCAAGGGTGAACTGGCGCTGGCGCTGGGTGACTCGGTCAAGCTTGCCTGGGAAGGCGACGCGGAAGCCGGCTTCAAGGCTCCGCTCGACAAGCTGCGCGGCATTGCTGCGGTTTATCCCAACTATATCCAGATCGTCGCCTCGAAGGAGTCGGGCATCAAGTCTTTTGCCGATCTCAAGGGCAAGAGCCTTTCGGTTGGTGCCGCGAAGTCGGGAACAGAACTCAATGCCCGCAAGATCTTTGCGGCGGCCGGCATGAGCTATGACGATCTCGGCAAGACCGAATATCTGCCATTTGCCGAATCCGTTGAACTGATCAAGAACCGCCAGCTGGATGCAACGCTGCAATCAGCCGGCCTTGGTGTTGCCTCGATCAAGGACCTCTCGGCCTCAATGGAAGTGACAATGGTTTCGGTTCCCGAGGACGTGGTTGCCAAGCTGGGTGCGCCTTATATCGCTGCCAAGATTCCGGCAGGCACCTATCAGGGCCAGGATGGCGATGTCGGCACGGTGGCAATTGTCAATTTCCTCGTGACCCATTCCGATGTGTCCGATGAGATGGCCTATCAGATGACCAAGCTGTTGTTTGAAAACCTTCCCGAGTTGGAGGCAGCCCACAAGGCAGCCAAGCAGATCAAGCTTGAAAGCGCGCTGAACGGGATGCCTGTGCCACTGCATCCCGGTGCAGAGCGCTACTACAAGGAAAAGGGCCTGATGTAAGTCGTTTCGTCCCTGGCGAACAATACCGCCGCAGGTCCAGCACCTGCGGCGGATTTTTATGGGGAGGGTGTCATGGCAAAAACAGCAGCGGGCAAGGCGGCAGGCGAAACCACAGCATTGGAGCAGGCAGAACTTTCCCTGCATGATCCGCTCGCATCCGGTTTTCCGGCAGGGCTGGCGGGGCGGTTGCTGTTCTGGATTGCGGTCGCCTTCTCATCATTCCAGATAGCAACTGCTGCGCATCTGATCGATTTTCCCTCGCAAGTGGTGCGTGCCTTTCACGTCGGCTTCCTGATGCTGCTGGGCTTCCCGCTGATCATGATGGCTGCAAGGCGCAGTGCGCCAATGCAGATGCTGGGCTGGCTCATGGCGGCAGCAGGCGTGGCCGTGGCGCTCTATCAATGGATTGAATATACGCCGCTGATCCTGCGTGCCGGTGACCCGCTCACCATCGACATCGTTGTTGGCGTTGTAGCGCTGGTGCTGGTCTTTGCCGCGGCCTGGCTGGTGATGGGACCGGCGCTGCCGATCATTTCCGGGATATTCCTCGCCTATTGCCTGTTCGGGGAATATCTGCCCTCGCCACTCAATCACCGTGGCTATGATTTCTC
>JAGRLM010000485.1:357-2823 GCA_020441795.1 Nitratireductor sp. | reverse complement strand
CTCGATCATCGAGGCGTGGTTGAGTGCATCGGAAAAGATAACCAGGCCCGGGATATTGGCACCGAGCGTTCCAAGAGACGCCCAGTTCGACACATAACCTGAGGTGAATATCAGCGCCGCTTCCTTGCCATGAAGGTCAGCCAGTTCGCGCTCAAGTTCCACATGGTTGTGATTCGTGCCCGAAATATTTCGGGTGCCCCCAGCCCCCGTGCCACTCTTGTCTATCGCTTCATGCATGGCCCGCGTCACGGCAGGATGCTGTCCCATGCCCAGATAGTCATTCGAGCACCAAACGGTTACGTCCTGAGTGGTACCATCCTCACGATGGCGCAATGCGCGCGGAAATTCTCCCGACTTGCGCTCGAGATCGGCAAAAACCCGATATCGGCCCTCTTCATGCAATCCGTTGAGCTTTTCGGTGAAAAATGCCTCGAAATCCACAGGCTTGGCTGCTGGCGTTGATTTTGCGCCCGATATCTCCTGATTGGCTGCCTTGTTTGCAACCATTTCGAGTTTGGCCCTCTCCGTCATGGCACCTTCCCTGACCCTCGGGTCCGGCAGGCGAACCCATGCTTCACACACATTTGGAACCAGACAAATTCCAAAACTTGAATAAGTCTTGCAGCCCGAAAACGAACTTGCAACCCTTTTTCGCAGATTGCGACTTCTGTTAGCTGTATACTGACTTCAATAAAAGCCATTTGAGCCAGATCAATCGTGCAGATCGTCACAGTACCTTTTGCAGGTCCTGGCCAAAAATCGCTGTGGAGAAGTCAGATGGACATTGAACCGCAAAATTCGGGTGCAACCAAGCCTGCTTCGCGCCTGAATCCGATAAACCTGCTGCCTCTACTCAGATATGTCAGGACCACGCGGCTCGAAGACGAAACCAGGGCACGCAGCAACCGGCATATACAGATGGCGCTTGAAGAGGAAAAGCGCATCGGCATGCGGATTGCCATCTGGGCACGAACCGTCGGCCTGGTGATTGTGGCGATCCTGCTGGTCTTTCTCAATCCGCGCCTTGAAGTGCTCTACTATGAAGCCCTGCTTGCCGGCTTCATCATCCTCGGAGTCTTGCAGCTGCGCATGGCAAGGGTTGGCCAGTCACGAGCCGAACTCGGTTTGATATTTGCTGATTTCATCCTGCTGACATTCGTGCTTCTGGCTCCAAATCCCTTTGTCCAGGAAAACTGGCCCGGCGCGATACAGACCCGCTTCGACGGATTCGACTATTTTTACATTCTGCTTGCCGCTGGAACACTTGCCTATTCGTGGCGGACGATACTCAGCTACGGCGGTTGGGTGGCAATCGCCTGGATGAGCGGCATTGCGGCAATCCATTTCCTGGGGAAAGTGATTCCCGAACTGGGTGACAAGATCAGTGCGGTACTTGCCGACTCTCCCCGGCTTTTCGAATTGATCGACCCCAATTCAGTCAACTTTCCCCTTCGCATCCAGGAAGTCGTGATCTTCATGATCGCATCGGCAATTCTCGCACTCAAGGGCTGGCGGTCAAACCAGTTGCTGATGCATCAAGCTGCCCTTGCATCCGAACGAGCCAATCTCTCTCGCTATTTCCCGCCAAACCTTGTCGACGAACTGGCCCAGAAGACAAAACCCGTTGGCGAGGTTCGCTCGCAGGAAATCGCGGTACTGTTTGCCGATATTGTCGGTTTCACCCATTTCGCCGAAAATCACGAGCCAACCGAGGTGGTTGCGGTGCTGCGTCGCTTCCATGCCTTGCTGGAAAACGCGGTCTTCTCGAATGGCGGCACGCTCGACAAGTTTCTCGGCGACGGAGTAATGGCGAGTTTCGGCACACCGAACCCTCGTCCCGAGGATGCTGCCAACGCGCTCCAATGCGGCAAGGACATGCTGGTCGCCATGGAGAACTGGAATGCGGAACGCCGCGAAATGCAGCTCCCCGAAATCAGGCTCTCGGTCGGCATTCATTATGGCGCGGCAATCCTGGGAGATATCGGCTCGGAGAGGCGGCTCGAATTTGCAACGCTTGGCGATACGGTCAATGTTGCTGCGCGGCTGGAAAACGCAACGCGATCACTGGCCTGTCGACTGGTGGCGAGTGACAATCTGCTCAAACATACAGGAACCGCCCGGGACGCATTATGCGCCAGCCTTGAACCGCACCCGGCTCTCGCCATACGCGGACGTGAAACCGCGATAGACGTCTGGTTGCTGAGGTGACATATCCGTCATGCGCAAAAACGCAGGGCGGCAATGCAATTTGCAGCCTTTTGTTTGGCAACAATCTGGCTATAACCGGCTGATGAACATTCTGGCCAGCAGCCCTGCTTCAAAAACTGCATCGCCCCGCCATGCGCCCCTGTCGCTTGGTGCATTTGTGGCAATTCTGGCGGCACTGATGTCGCTCAATGCACTGGCGACAGACATCATGCTGCCCGGTTTTCCCGACATTGCGAAATCGCTTGATCTCGCAAGCGA
>JAGRLM010000485.1:0-179 GCA_020441795.1 Nitratireductor sp. | reverse complement strand
TGCTGATCGCAAGATTCATCCAGGGCATGGGCTCGGCTGCACCACGGGTAATTGCCACCGCAGCAATTCGCGACTGCTACGAAGGCCGCCGCATGGCGCGCGTCATGTCGCTTACCATGACAGTGTTCATGGCAGCCCCGGTGCTTGCTCCCTCCATCGGCCAGGCAATCCTGCTTGCT
>JAGRLM010000484.1 GCA_020441795.1 Nitratireductor sp. | reverse complement strand
ATTGCGCGCCTCCATTTTCCACAGCGCCAGGACGTTGAGTACAATGGTTGCCACCGCTGAAGCCTGAACGACCTGCACGAGGCGACCGGGCGAGAAGTTTTCGAGCGCCCAGCCAAACAGCAGAGCACTGACGATCATGCCCAGAAGCAGCATGACATACATCAGGCCGACCACATTGGGCTGGTCTTCGGGGGGAGCAAGGTCGGTAGCCAGCGCCAGGCCAACTGTCTGCACCATGTGCAGGCCTGCGCCGACGAGCAGGAAGGCAGTGCCCGCACCAAGATAACCGATCCACACCGGCGCATTGGCTGCCTCGCCCTGTCCTCCCAGCACCAGAAGCGCAAATGGCATGATCGCCAGACCGCCAAACTGCAACATTGTCCCGCGCCAGATGAATGGCACACGCCGCCAGCCGAGCTGGGATGTGTGCACGTCCGACTTGAAGCCGATAACGGCACGAAACGGAGCGAAAAGAATCGGAAGCGAGATCATGACGCCAACAAGCGATGCCGGAACATTCAGCTCGACGATCATCACCCGGTTGAGCGTGCCCACCAGAAGCACCAATGCCATACCGACGGAAACCTGGAAAAGCGAAAGCCGCAGCAGTTTGCGCAGCGGCAGATCATCACTTGCAACATCGGCGAAGGGAAGAAATTGCGGGCCCAGACTGGCCCAGCCCTGAATGGCTTTTCGACTGAATCGGTTCATCTCGCCAACTCTTCCCCAAATGCACATTTACCAATGCGCCGACCCGATGGGCAGTCATTCCGATTGTTCGCGATATGCCCGGCAAAATGACGGGCAGGGACCCCGCCTGTTCAGGGCACTCGTTCTCGGGACGCGACCAGCAGGCACCAGACAGCATGGGCTTGCAGAAATTGAATGACCAAGGTCGGGATCTTGCAATCCAGGCCTCAGTCCTTTTTGTGCGGCATGGGCAACAACCTCACCGCGGGCCTCGCCTAATTGAGCGATGCCGTCTTTGAGCCTTCAATGACCCGCGGTTCATCGAAAACCACCCGCGCGGTACGACCGTCCGGAAGAACGACGACACCATGCTGGGCAGTGCCGACAAGCTGGGCACCATCAAACACCACTGTTGCATTGCCGCTGGCCGGTATATTTGGCGTTACCGTTGACATGGCCACATCAGCAGACTGCTCGGCAGCCTTGTTGTTTGCATAATACTTTGGCAGCCAGGTGGTATTCTGGAGAACAGCCAGGTGTACGGCAAACGAGCTGACTGCAACGGCAGTCAGGAACAGTGGAACACCAACGGTCGGGTTAACGACCAACCACATTTTTGCGTTATTCATGTCGCTCTCCCTTATCCGAACCAGGGCGTGTACACATAGGCGAGGATATGCGCGATAACCGCGATAAACCCGAACACTCGTGTACCGTCGATAATATGCCGGTGAAGCTCTTCAGCTTCCCCGATAGTCAGGCCGGAAGGCCATACTTTGTCAGGATCATAATTCATGGCGCCGTCTCCTTAAGGCGGTATCATTATGGCCCGCACGCAAGACGTGACGGGTCGACTGGGCAACAAGCAGGGAATCACGCAAGCGCAGCCACCCCGAAAGTCACCAACCTCAAACTTGTCACATTTAATTTACGGTTACAAGTGTCAAACATTTTTGACACTTTTGCAGATGCGTTGAAATAGGGTATTCGGCAAAGTGTAAATAGTTATTGACACATTATACCGTAAATATAGCTGTGCAGTTTCGGCTTGAATTGTTACTGAAACAAAGTTAGCCTCACCGTCGATGTTTTGGCGAACCCGCTGGAGGCAACATGACCACGATCATCACACGCATGTATGAAACAGTTGCAAAGGCAAATGCCGCAGCCGCGGAGCTCGCGGAGGCAGGGTTCCGTAGCGCCCATTATCAGGTTGTCAGCGTAACGACCGCAAAGAAGAAGAGCGAACGGGCTGGCAACCAGGCAGCACTGGCAGCCTTGAAGGAGGCAGGTGTCATTCCTCGCGCCGCTGCTGTCTATGCAGAGCATATCGCGTCAGGAAATGCCCTGGTCGTCGTGAAGGCGCCGCTCGGCGCCTCATATCTTGCCAAGTCGATTCTCGATGGACTGTCGCCAATCAATGTTGATGTACGCGATGAGGTTCATGTCGAGGCACAGGATCGGCCAGTGTTCCGCAGCCGCAGCAGCAGTTCAACCTTGCTGCCACGCGATGCAATGATTCTGTCCGGCTCTTTGCTGCCTGCAGTCATCCGGAATTCGACGCCGTTTTCCTCGATGTTCGGCCTGCCGACGCTTTCGAGAAGGGGCGAGCCAAGGGCCAGGCTGATTTCGGGAAGCACAACACCGTTCTCCTCGATGCTCGGCCTTCCGCTGCTTGCTAAGAAGCGCGCGCGCTAGCACAGTCAAAACAATAATTCTATTGGTTGAAAGCGGGTGCCATGCGCCCGCTTTTTTCTGTTGATTTGCGGGTTTCTTCAGAGCCGGTGCTGATTTGGAGAATGGCGCAAACGAGCCTTGCCGTCATTGGCGAATAACCACTGGCGAATAACCAGGCATGATCGCCAAAGCGTTCCGATTTTTCGATGTCTTGAAAAGATTGGCTCCCCGGGCCGGATTCGAA
>JAGRLM010000483.1 GCA_020441795.1 Nitratireductor sp. | reverse complement strand
TGATCGGCTGCACATAGACCCCGTAATTGTCCAGAAGGATATCCGAAATCCATTTGCACTTCTTTGCATCCCCGACCATCACCGGCACGATATGGCTTGGATTGGGCATGTGTGGAATGCCCTTGCGGTCGAGTGCGGCACGGAACTTGGCGACATTTGCCCTGTGAGCATTGCGCTCGTCCTGGCTCTCCTTGAGATGGCGGATCGAGGCTGCAGCGCCAGCCGCCAGTGCCGGCGGCAATGCGGTTGTGAAGATGAAGCCGGAGGAGAAGGACCGCACGAAGTCGATCAGCGCCTTTGTGCCGGTGATATAACCACCCATCACGCCGAATGCCTTGCCAAGCGTGCCTTCGATGACGTCGATCTGGTCCATCAGGCCATCACGTTCTGCAACCCCGCCACCGCGTGGCCCGTACATGCCCACGGCATGAACCTCGTCGATATAGGTCAAGGCCCCGTATTCACGGGCAACCGCGCAGATCTCTGCGATCGGCGCGATGTCGCCGTCCATGGAATAGACGCTTTCAAACGCAACCATCTTTGGCGCGGCAGGATCGTCGGCGGCGAGCGCCCGTGCCAGGGCTTCGGGATCATTGTGCTTCCAGACGCGCTTCTCGGCGCGCGAATGGCGAATGCCCTCGATCATCGATGCGTGGTTGAGTGCATCCGAATAGATGATCATGCCCGGAATTTGCGAACCCAGCGTGCCTAGGGCTGCCCAGTTTGACACATATCCGGAAGTGAAGATCAGCGCTGCTTCCTTGCGGTGCAGGTCAGCCAGCTCCTGCTCCAGCAAGACATGGTGGTGATTGGTGCCCGAAATATTGCGCGTGCCACCTGCCCCGGTACCACATTGATCAATGACCTCGTGCATGGCGGCCATGACCTTCGGGTTCTGGCCCATGCCCAGATAGTCGTTGGAGCACCAGACCGTCACATCCTGTGTGGTGCCGTCCGGAAGGTAGCGGGTAGCGCGGGGAAATCCACCCTGGTGCCGCTCAAGCTCGGCGAAAACGCGATAATTGCCGGCCTGGTGAAGCCGCGAAAGGCGCTCTTCAAAATACCCGTTGAAATTCATGAAACTGCTCCTTCCGCATGCCGCACTGCCTTTGGCCCGTGCGTTTCCTTGCTCTTGTTTTCAAGTTCGCCGGATCCCCCCGGCAATTCACTTCTTCTTTCCTTCACATCATCCCTGGGACGGGCCGGGCAGGAAGCCATGGCCCAGGCCCACAACATGCTGTCGCGAACCGGCAGCACCAGGAAGAAATGTTCAACCAGTGCCAGTCCTGCAAATGCGGCAAGCAGGCACCACATCGCCGTTTCATGAGCGTTGGTTGAAATTGCGGCCGCCACGCAAAGACCGATGAAAATCAGGCTTGTGGCAGCAATCGAGAACCAGAAAAACGGGTTGATCTTCTCTGTTGAAAAATAGCTTTTCAGGTAGCTCAAACGGTCGGGCAACATGTCACTGATGGCATGTGGCGCGCCGAGGAAAATATTCGCCTTGGCAGAAAGTCGCATCACCCACATCAGCAGGAATGTGTAGAGCCCGGTCGGGTTTGCGCCGCCGGCCATCAGTACCAGCAATGCCAGTGCAGTTGCTGCGAGTGCGAGTTCATGGTCGCGGACGGCCATGAAGGCAGCGCGGAAGCGTGTTGTCTCCATCGGATGCTGGCGATAGCCGATACGCCGTGGCCCCGTGACAATGCCGAGCAGGAAAGCGGTTTCGTGCCAGGTCCAAAGGCCGAGCGCACTGAAAAAGCCCAGATACGCGCCGAATGCACTCTTGTCATCAAGCGAGGCGTCAAGGCCGTAAAGGCCGCCAAGGGCTATTGCCGTTGCAATGGCCATGACCATACCGACATGGCGCTCGCCCATGCGTGCCAGCAATATCACCGCCCCGGTGGATATCCACCAGGCGATGACTGCAACCGATATGGCGGCCAGTGCCGACATGAACCCTTCCCCCCACCTATTACCAGACCGGATGCAACCGGCTGTGTTCCGGAATCCGGTTTGCCTTTGTCGGCAGCATGTAGAGCCGGGCAAATGTCAGCCCCGCACGCAACATGTGCCATTTCTTGCCAATCCAGCCGGAAACCCCGCCAGCCTCATCGGCAGCTGTGGCTTGAGCGTTGATGCGGTTGAGCTTGCGGAAACCCGCCATGAGCGCAGGATTGTCGAGATCAAGCTCCAGCGGAAATACCTGCCTGCTGATTTCACTGGTCAGCCGGAAGACCTTCATGTCGTAGTCCTCGATATCGACGCCAAGTGCATTGTGAAATGCCGGGCGGGCATGGTCGCGCACATACATGGTCGCGAAAACCGCCAGCAGGAAGAACTTGATCCAGTAACGGTTGGCACCCGAAATCAGTTTGGGATCAGAGCGCATGATCAGGGAGAACGCCTCGC
>JAGRLM010000482.1 GCA_020441795.1 Nitratireductor sp. | reverse complement strand
ACCACCCGAAGCCTGCACAAGATTGACCGCAGCCATTGCCGAGGTTGTCTTGCCAGAGCCGCTTTCGCCCACAATGCCCAGTGTCTTGCCGGGCATCACCTTGAAGGAAATGCCGCGCACGGCTTGCAGATATTGCCGCTCGGCGAAGAATGATTTGCGTGGCATGGCAAACTGAACCACGAGGTCGCGAACATCGAGGATTGCCGGACTACTCATGCCTTGCCTCCTGTCACGAAGCAGGCAACGCGATGCTTGTCGCCGGTCATGGGTGGTTTTGTCCCGCGACAGCGCGGCTCTACCAGCGGACACCGCTCGGCAAAGGCGCATCCCTTGCCCAGAAGATGCAAGGGCGGCACAACGCCGGGTATTTCAGCCAAGGGCGGCATGACATCGGCATTGGCGTCAACCTTGCCGAGCGCCGGAATGCAGTCGATCAGGCCACGCGTATAGGGATGCAATGGTTGGTCGAGGATCTCATCGGCCAAACCCTCCTCGACCACACGGCCCGCATACATGACCGCGACACGGTCCGCCATTTCGGCGATTGCACCCATGTCATGGGTAATCAATACAAGTGCGACGCCGAACTCGTTCTGGATATCGCGCATCAGGTCGAAAATCTGGGCCTGAACCGTCACATCAAGAGCGGTGGTCGGCTCGTCGGCTATCAGCACCCGTGGCCGACAGGATATTGCCATTGCGATCATTACGCGCTGGCGCATTCCGCCCGACAGTTCATGCGGATAGGCGCTGGCCCTGCGTTCGGCCTCGGGGATGCCGACAAGCTTCAGCAGATCAACGGCCTTGGTCCATGCCTCCGCTGAACTGACATTCTGGTGCAACATGATCGCTTCGGCGATCTGGTCGCCTGCGGTGAAAACCGGGTTGAGCGATGTCATCGGTTCCTGGAAGATCATCGCGATATCCGCCCCGCGCAACTGCCGCATCCGTGCGTCATTTGCCCTGGTGATATCCTCGCCATCAAACAGGACGGAACCGCCGGTTATGCGCCCCGGCGGATTGGGCACCAATCCCATCGCGGCAAGCGCGGTGATCGACTTGCCGCAGCCTGATTCACCGACAATTCCCAGCGTTTCTCCGGGCAGGACTTCAAGGCTGATGCCATCAAGAGCAGTAATCGGGCCATGCCGCGTGGAGAATTCCACCTTTAGGTCACGAATTGCGAGAAGGGGTCCGGCCATGCCCTAGCGCTCCCGCAATTTCGGATTGAATGCATCATTGAGACCATCGCCGACCAGGCTCACCGCAAAGACGGTCAGAAAGATGGCAACGCCGGGGAAGGTGACAGGCCACCATGCCTCGATGATATAGCTGCGGTTCGAGCCAATCATCAGCCCCCAGGACATCGTGTTGGGATCGCCCAAGCCGAGAAAGGACAGTCCTGCTTCGAACAGTATGGCCACACCAATTGTCAGTGTTGCCGAAACAATCAGTGGCGGCAAGGCGTTGGGAAGTATGACCTTCCACATGATGCGATTGTTGCGTGCGCCGATGGACCGCGCTGCCGTGACATATTCAAGCTCGCGTATTTTCAGAAATTCGGCGCGTGTCAGTCGTGCTGTCTGCGGCCATGAAACCACGCCAATCGCCAGGGCAATCGTTACCAGCGATGGCGAGAAGAGCGTCACCAGAACCATGGCAAACAGCAGGGCCGGAAGCACCTGGAAGAACTCGGTTATGCGCATCAGCAGATCATCAACCCAACCACCAAAATAACCGGCCAATGCGCCTACAGCGATCCCTATGATGACGGTGATGAAGGCTGCTACCGCACCAACGGCCAGCGTGGGACCGCCGCCCGTCAAGAGGCCCGCCAGCAGGTCGCGTCCCAGATAATCGGTTCCCAGCGGAAAGGCCGCTTCTTCGCCGGGCATGGCATGCGGCGCCCAGACGATGTCGAAGGGATCGCCTGAATAAAGGAATGTGCCATACACAACGAAGGCAATGATGGCGCATAACAGTGCCAGGCCGAACATTGCGGGCTTGTTGCGCCGGAATACCGTCCAGGCTTCGCGCAGCGGACTGATGGCTTCGGGCGCTTGTGAAGCGGGGGAAGTGACCTGATTTGCGGGCATCAGCGTCCTCCCGTGCGAATGCGAGGATCAGCGAGACGATAGGAGAGGTCTGTCACCAGATTGGCGACCACAACCATAAGGGCTGCGAAGAACAGGACGCCCAGTGCGGTTGGGTAATCACGGCGCAGGATTGAGTCGAAAGCAAGCCTGCCCATGCCCGGCCAGTTGAAGACTGTTTCAACGAGCAACGCACCGGAAATGAGATTGCCAAACTGGATACCCGCAACAGTGATGATCGGCAGAATGGCATTGCGCAGCGCATGCTTGAAGACAACGACCATTTCGCGCAGGCCTTTTGCCCTGGCGGTGCGAACATAGTCGGCGCCCAGCACGTCAATCATCGAGGCGCGTGAAAGCCTTGCATATT
>JAGRLM010000481.1 GCA_020441795.1 Nitratireductor sp. | reverse complement strand
TTATTCAAATTGATTATTCATATTGAATCGATAGTCAGAACCTATGGAGCGCCCATGCCCTACCGACCGACACATCGGCAATTGGAATATCTGGTGTCACTGGTCGAGAAAGAGCATTTCGGAGCAGCAGCGCGCGCTTGCAATGTTTCCCAGCCAACGCTCTCAACCCAGATAAAATTGCTGGAAGACCAGTTGGGTGCACCCCTTTTCGAGCGCGGCCCTGGGACCATCCGCCCTACCCCGACCGGAGCGGCCATCGTACCAATTGCCCGCTCCGTTCTTTCAATGCTGGACGAAATCGTCGAACATGCGAACCATCACACCGGCAATCTCGGCAGACTGGTCAGGATGGGCGTGGCACCGACATTCGGGCCCTATTTCATGCCGTTGCTTCTGCCGGGCCTGCATGAGCGCTATCCCCAGCTCGAAATCTATATTCGCGAGGAAAGGCCGGCTGCACTGGAAACAGCGCTGGCCGAGGGCACGCTTGACTGCATCGTGACGCCCGGACCGCTTGGTGACACGCGGCTGGAACGAATGGAAATATGCACCGAAAGGCTCTGGCTCGGCTTTGCCCGCGAACATCCGCTTGCCACATCTTCCACTATCGAAGCCTCGATGCTGAATGGCGAGAAACTGATGACACTTGGCCGGGGACACAGGCTTTATGACCACGTTCAGCGATTGTGCTCGGAAACGGGGGCGGAATTGCGCGAGGACTATGAAGGCACCAGCCTCGACGCTCTTCGCCAGATGGTTTCAATCGGGATGGGGCTGTCGCTCTTTCCCGACCTCTATGCACGTTCGGAGGCGGTGCGTGACGGGCGCGTGGTGCTGCGTGAACTTGACGACTGGAAACTGTCGAGGACGATCCTGTTTGCCTGGCGCGGAGACAGCGCGCGCAAGGATCACTTCAGGACCATAGGCATAGAAGCCGAAAAGGCTGCCGCTGCGGCATTCGGCCCGGACAATTGACCCACAACTGACCCACAATTGATCACTATCGACTTGAAGGCAGCCCAGGCAGTCCGGTCACCGGTCAGTCGGTGGCAAGCAGTTCTGCCCGTACATTGCGCTCGACGGCCTTTAGCTGCCGCAAAATCTCTGCCTCGCCCAGGTCAATTCCGTGTGCCACCAGATCGCGGGAAATCTTGCGAACGACATCGCCCGGTCCGGGTTCTTCATAGTCGGATTGCATCACGGTTACCACGTATTGCGGCAACCTGCGGGCTTCGACCCCGATCATTCTGCCGGCCCACAAGCCCATGATGTAATTGCGCCGCGCATTGACCTGGCCGCGCGTCGCCAATTCTATTTCCTGAATATCCATCGTCACCGCTCCAGTTGATTTGGCAGGGAGATGGTGCGCTGCAGCCGATTAATGAAATCGATTTATTCTATTGCATCGATAGATAACCTCTATCGGCAATTTCCGTTCCCGACATGCGTTACGCGATCAGATCTCGGGATAGAGCGCATTTACTATTGCCGCTGCATCATGACGATTGTCCAGCATGCCATAGGTGGAGCGCCACAGGCCACCGAGGCGGGTTTCGATGAAGGCATCGGCGATGAAGCCGAGCCCCAACCGGCGCAACTCCGCGCCCGCAGCAGTAATTGCCAGTTGCTCGGCCAGAATCCGGGCAGAACCGGGATCTGCCTCCGCCATGCCGGCAGCAGTGCGGATAACCTCGATCGACTTGGCGGCCGCGGCACCGCCGAGGTCTTCCTGCAAGCCGGACAGAACTGCATCGAGTATCCGACCGCCTTTCGAGACGACCCGCATTAGGTCGAGGCACATCACATTGCCCGAGCCTTCCCAGATGGCATTGACCGGTGCCTCGCGATAGTGGCGCGCGAGATTGCCGTCCTCGATATAGCCGTTGCCGCCAAGGCATTCCATCGCTTCGCCAATCAGCGGAGCGGCGGACTTGCAAACCCAGTATTTGACCACCGGGGTCATCAGCCGTGCATAGGCAGCCTGTGACGCGTCAACCGACGCCTGATCGAAGGCCGAAGCCAGGCGCATGGCCAATGCAGTCGCTGCTGCAACATCAAGCGCCATGTCGGCGAGCACGCGCTGCATCAGCGGTTGGTCTGCCAGCAATTTTCCCGACACCATCCGGTGGCGAACATGGTGGATCGCTTCAGCCAGCGAAATGCGCATCAGGCCGGCGGAAGAAACCGCACAATCAAGCCTCGTCAGGGTGACCATTTCGATGATGGTCGGAACACCCCTGCCCGGCTCGCC
>JAGRLM010000044.1:2996-5477 GCA_020441795.1 Nitratireductor sp. | reverse complement strand
TTGGGGCGGTGCATCGGCGCCGCCCTTTGCATTTGAAGAGCTGACCCATGCGCGTTGACGAATTCGATTTCGAACTTCCCGAGGAACAGATTGCGCTGCGGCCAGCCAGGCCGCGCGACGCGGCGCGTATGCTTGTGGTCAAGCCGGGCGAAACGCTGGCAAACCGCAACGTGTTTGATCTGCCGGATCTCCTGCAGCCGGGTGATGCGCTGGTTTTCAATGACACGAAGGTCATTCCGGCGCAACTTGAAGGGGTGCGAATTCGTGATGGGGCCAGTGCCGGAATTGGACTGACGCTGCATATGCGGCTCGACGGCTCGCGCTGGAAAGCATTTGCGCGGGGTGCCAAGAAGCTGCAATCGGGCGACCGTTTACGCTTCGGACATACCAACACATCCTGCCTTGTTGGTGCGCTGGATGGCACGGTCGAAGCCAAGGGTGAAGCGGGCGAGGTGACAATCGCCTTTGATCTGTCCGGCCCTGCGCTTGACGAGGCGCTGCATGCTGTCGGGCATGTGCCCTTGCCGCCCTATATTGCGCTCAAGCGCGGCGAGGACGAGGCTGACCGCACGGACTACCAGACGATCTATGCGCAGGAAGAGGGGGCGGTGGCGGCACCCACCGCCGGTCTGCATTTTACCCCTGATCTGATGAAGCGCCTGGATGCGCGCGGGGTTTCGCGCCATTTTCTCACCTTGCATGTGGGGGCAGGCACATTTCTGCCGGTCAAGGCGGAAGATACGGCCGATCACAAGATGCATGAGGAGCGGGGCGTAATTTCTGTCGAAACGGCCGTAGCCCTCAACAAGGTGCGGGTAGATGGCGGGCGGATCGTATCGGTGGGAACCACATCCTTGAGGTTGCTGGAGAGTGCAGCGACAGCGGACGGGATCATTCATCCGTTTGAGGGTGGCACGGAGATTTTCATCACGCCCGGCTATCAGTTCAAGGCGGTGGATATACTGATGACAAATTTCCATCTGCCGCGCTCGACGCTTTTCATGCTGGTCAGCGCATTCAGTGGTGTCGACACCATGCGCGACGCCTATGATCATGCCATTGAGAACGGCTATCGTTTTTATTCCTATGGCGATTCCAGCCTGCTATATCGTGCGTGATGAACGATACTGATTTCTCCTTCACCCTGATGGCAACTGACGGTCTGGCGCGCCGCGGCGTGATCTCGACACCGCGCGGCAAGATACGCACGCCCGCCTTCATGCCTGTCGGCACGGCTGGCACCGTCAAGGCCATGTATATGGATCAGGTTCGTGACCTGGGCGCGGATATCATTTTAGGCAATACCTACCATTTGATGCTGCGTCCTGGTGCTGAACGCGTGGCAAGGCTTGGTGGATTGCACGAATTTGCGTGCTGGCCGGGGCCGATCCTGACAGATTCCGGCGGTTTTCAGGTGATGTCGCTAGCCGCCTTGCGCAAGCTCACCGAGGAAGGCGTCTCGTTCAAGTCGCATGTCGATGGCGAAAAACACATGCTGACGCCGGAACGTTCAATCGAGATACAGGGCCTGCTCGACAGCGATATCCAGATGCAACTGGATGAGTGCATCGCGCTTCCGGCCGAGCGCAAGGAAATCGAGCGCGCGATGGAACTGTCATTGCGCTGGGCGGAGCGCTCGGCAAGGGCCTTTGGCAACCAGCCGGGCAGGGCGATGTTCGGCATTGTTCAGGGTGGCGATATCGAGGATTTGCGCATTCGTTCGGCGCAAGCGCTGGCCGCGATGGACCTCAAGGGATATTCGATTGGTGGTCTTGCCGTTGGCGAGCCGCAGGAAGTGATGCTGCGCACGCTGGAATTCACCTGCCCGGAACTGCCACAGCACAAGCCGCGCTACCTGATGGGCGTGGGAACGCCGGATGATCTGCTGGAAAGCGTTGCGCGCGGCGTCGACATGTTTGATTGCGTGATGCCGACCCGCGCCGGCCGCCACGGACTTGCGTTTTCGCGCTTCGGAAAGATCAATCTGCGCAATGCGCGCCACAAGGACGATCCGCGTCCGCTGGATGAAACCAGTTCCTGCCCGGCAACGCGCGATTATTCGCGGGCCTATCTGCATCATCTTGTGCGTTGTGACGAGGCGCTGGGCGGAATGTTGCTGACCTGGAACAACCTGCATTATTACCAGCAATTGATGCAGGGAATGCGCGACGCGATTGAGGAAGGCCGGTTCGAGGATTTCAGGGCTGAAACGCGGGAAATGTGGGCAAGGGGCGACATTTCGGCATTGTAATTGCCGCCCCGTATGGCCCGGTATTACTTGATGACGGCCTTGCCGCCGGTAATTTCCACCGTTTCATTGCCGGAAAGCGTTTCGCGGTCGCCATTTGGCATGGTGATGAAGCAGCCTGAATTGCAGGCGCTGACACTCTGGCCGGACGAAATGCCGATTTCGCTCTGGTCGCCGCCTTCGGTGATCTTGAGCGTATAGGACTGCTGATCCTTGTTGATGATGGTGGCAGC
>JAGRLM010000044.1:0-2912 GCA_020441795.1 Nitratireductor sp. | reverse complement strand
TGCCTCAGCTTGTGATCAACACTATAACCGAATTGCTGAACATACCCTGAATGACAAATTCATCGCCGGTCAGGTTTTGCCCCCGCTCGGGCTTGTGCCGGTTTTGGATGGCTTGTTAGCGCCTGCAATCGCCTCTGACAATGCCTCGATATCCTTGATCTTGAGATGCACATCCTGTTGCGGGAAGGGGATTTCGATACCTTTTTCCTCGAATGCCTCGACAATTGCCATGCGCAGGCGGGTGGCAAGCGCTAGTGAATCGAGCACCTCGGATATGTGAACACGCAATTCGAAATCGAGCGAGGAGGCACCAAAGCCCAGAAACACGACATTGGGCGCAGGATTGCGCACAACGGCTGTATCGGCGGTCGCGATTTCCAGCAACAGGTCATGCACAATCCGGGGTTTGGTCCCATATGCCACACCAATGGGTATATCGACGCGGCCAAGATGATTGCGATGTGTCCAGTTGCCGACCGCCTGGTTGATCAATTCGGAATTGGGCAGGATGACTGTCTGGCGCTGGAAAGTCTCGATCTCGGTGGCGCGAACACTGATCTTTTTCACGAAGCCGGCAGTGGTTCCAGCTACTATCCAGTCGCCGACCTTGAACGGACGCTCGACCAGCAGAATCAGGCCGGAGACGAAATTGTTGACGATATTCTGCAAGCCGAAACCGATGCCAAGCGACAGGGCGCCAGCGACAATCGCCAGATTTGAAAGGTCAAAACCTGCCGCCGAAAGCGCCATGAGTGCGGCGAGCGCCACCCCTGCATAGCCGACAACGGTTCGTATGGAATTGCGCACGCCGAGGTCAACGCGGCTTCTTGCCATGACCGAACCATCAAGCCAGCGCTGAAAACGGCGGGTGAGCAGGAAACCAAGGATGAAAACGCCAATGCCAAAAAGGATGCCCAGGAGCGAGATCGAAATCGAGCCGATGCGGATATCGGTCAATATCCGGTAGAGCCAGGAAGAAATATCGATCCAGTTGAAGCCCCATTGCAGCGCGATCAGCGGTACGCCGATCAGTACGACAATGCCGTAGACTGCAAAGCTCAGGGCAAGGCCCAACTGGTCGAGCGTCGTGTCGCTGATCGAGAAGCGCTTGCGCAACCTCGAGCCGAAGGAGGAGGAGGGCAATCCACCCTCTGATGCCAATACCTGTCCGCTTTGCACGCCGATATACATGGTGGCCAGGATCGCGCTGGTGACGACGATCTGGGCAGCGGAAAAGCGCGCCAAACCAATATATCCGGTCACGGCAGCACCAATGACGAAGCCGGCAAGCAGGATGATCGGGACCCTTATCCATATCGGCCAGTCGAGAGGTTTGTCCGTTTCATCGTCGCGAAACGGCTTTACCAGCACGACGAGCATCATCAACAGGCTGACGGTGAGCGAGGAAACCATGCTTTTGGCGACGGTCAGCGATAGCGGCGAAGACAGGATCTCGTTGAGCCTGCCAAGGAAGAAATCGAGAATATGCACTACAGCCATTGCCACCGTAAGGATGACGAGGGCACGTGCCGCGCCATTGGTAACGGGAACCAGCCTGCGCTCCGGATGGGCCGGGGCAAAGAGCGCATTGGCAAGGCGCTGGATGAAAAACACCGCTACCACGGAGATCAGAAGGGCTTCGACAATCGACAGGCTGTCGCCAACAAAGACGCCAAAATAGGAAAAGAGCGAGAATACGACACCCAGGCTGGCAGCCACACCCAATGACGGAATGACTGTCGACCAGAATGCCAGTGACAGGCGGGATATGTAGGAAAGTCCGTCTTCCATGCGGGTGCGTGAAAAAGCGGGTGCAAAAATCCGACGAATGAGAAAATAACATCCCAGCCCCAGGAGAGCGGACAATCCGGATGCCAAAGCCAGCGAGTCAATGCGGAAGTTCCACATGAACTGAATGCGGGAAGCAACTGAACGATAAGCCGAAAATAGCTCTTTTTGAAAGGCCGATAACGTGTCGGCGCCAAATGCGCCAGCAGCATCGGTTCGCCGAAGCAGGGTATTGGTAAAGAGCTCGCGGCGGTATTCGCCGATGGTGTCGATGGCGTTGCTGACGCGAATCGAGAGATTTTCTGCCTCGCCCCGGACGCTGTTGATCTCGGCCTTCTCGCTTGTCAGAGCGCTACGCTCTTCGGAAACGACTACCGGTTCGGCTGGCTCACCTTCCTTTGGCGGAGCGCCCAGGACCGTCAGCCGGTCATTGATCTGGGCCAGTCTCGGGCGGAAGGAAACGCCATAGGCGATCAGGTCCTTTGAAATGGAATCGAGTTCCAGCCGCAGGCGCACAAGTTGCGCATCATCGCCCTTGTTTTCCTCGATGGCCTGTTCGGTAAGGGAAAGCTTGGTGCGGAGTTCGTTCAGCGCGTCACGCGACACCGGGTCAGCCATCGCGAGGGATGACAGCAGGAAGGCCAATATGGCCAGAAGGATCGGTATCTTGAAGCTGCGCATCATTGTTGCCCGTTCAGGTGGTCGATAACTGCCGAATGGCAGGTACCGAATCCACTTTGCGGAATTTATCCGCAGGAGGGCGGCAAAGCCATGGCGAAGTTCTTCGGTGCGGGTGGGCTCAGGTCAAGACTCATCAATTTGACTGAAATGGCGTTTGAGACGGATCGGGTGGATTTGCGTGGCTACTCGTTGCAAGTCCTGACCCTAGGTGGAAGCGCCGCTATAGGGGTTCATCTTGACGCCGGTTATCTTCCACGAGCCGTCATCCTGTTGCCTGAGCGTGTAGACTGCTTGCCATTGCTTGCCCTTTTCATCGGTAACGATGACTTCCTGATGCACCTGCCCACTGATCATCGTATTGCGACCAAATACAAAGCCATCCGGGCGATAAAGCGGCATGTAGCCGGTCTTGACCATTGAAATGAACTGGTCAACCGTCGGGA
>JAGRLM010000043.1:3221-19419 GCA_020441795.1 Nitratireductor sp. | reverse complement strand
CAAGGCGATTTGCTGCCGCCATTACCGCCGCATCGTCGGTGATTGGTCCCATCATTCCGCCATCGGGCATCATGGTGCTTTATGCCTTCGTGATGAATGTATCTGTCGCCGGACTGTTCCTTGCCGGCTTTGTGCCCGGACTGATGGTTGGCGGCGGCCTGATGATCCTCACTGCCTGGTTTGCCCGTACACGCAACTATCCGGTTGCCGCGCAACGCGCCAGCTGGAAGGCGCGTTCGGTTGCGTTTCTCGAAACCTATCCAGCCTTGTTGACGCCTGTTCTGCTGCTGGGCGGCATCCTTTCGGGTATCTATACGCCAACCGAAGCTGCTGCCGTTGCAGCGGTCTATGCGCTGTTTGCCTCGGTGATCATCCGGACGGAGTGGTGGCTCAATTTCATCGCCGATCCCGCGCATGCCTATCTCCATGTTGCACCACTGACCATGTTCCTGCTTGCCGGTTTTTCCGACCAGGTCGGATTCAAGCTGTTCATGGCATTGGCGGTGGGCTGGATGATTGCAGGCGAAATCCTGTGGCGGACGCTCTTGTCCGGTCACAGGGCGAGCGGCGAAGTGAAACGCGCCGCCCGTGACGATGATGAGCGCGGCAGCGATTTTTCCGGGGCCATTCGCGTTACGGCAAAGAGGCTGCCACAGGTATTGCGCGATACAGCCATCCAGTCGGGCGTCATACTGCTGCTGGTAGGTGCCGCTGTCACTTTTGGCTGGATGGTGACTGTGTCGGGTCTTGCGCGTCATGCAGCGGTGTTCATTCAGGGCGTCACGGACAATCCCTATCTGCTGCTGTTCCTGGTGAATATCCTGCTTTTCATCGTTGGAATGTTCCTCGATGCCGGTCCGGCGATCCTGATCCTTGGGCCGGTGCTTGGTCCGATCATGTACCAGATCGGCGTCGACCCGCTGCATTTCGCCATTGTCATGTGCGTCAATGTTACGGTTGGCCTTGCAACGCCACCGATGGGGCTGGTGCTGTTTGTGGCCTCGTCCGTTTCGGGTGAGAAAGTCGAGCGGATCGTGCAGGAAATCTGGCCTTTCCTGCTGGTGGAATTTGCCGTGATATTCCTGATTACCTATTTTCCGAGCCTGTCGATGACCCTTCCGGCCATTGCTGGCTTTGCGAAATGCCCTGAAAGCGCCGGGCTTTGCCAGGTGCTGACAGGGCTAACCGGCGGCTAGGCCGCCAAATGAACCGAAATGGGAGGATGTTGAAATGATCATCAAGAAACTTCTCGCCACGGCTGGTGCGCTTGCCATTGCGGCAACGGCCAGCCTTGGCGTGACCAGCATGGCAAAGGCAGCGGATTTTACCATCAAGGTCGCCTTTCTGGGCTCGCCCGAGGACGAGGACTATGATGGTTCCATGGTCTTCAAGGATTACGTCGAAAGCCGTTCCAATGGGCGCGCGGCAGTGGAGATCTATCCATCCGGCCAGTTCTGCGGCAATGAAAAGGAATGCCTGGAAAACCTCCAGGCTGGAACGCTGGAAGTCTATATCACGACGATTGGCGGCTTCGGAAACGTGTTCGGCCCTGGCCAGGTGCTCGACCTTCCATACATGTTTGCCAATGACCGCATCGCGGAATGCGTGTTTGACGGACCCTTCGTCAACGAGCTTCGCAGTGGCGTACTCGCCAACAACATTCCCATGCGGCTGATGGTGGTTTCCAATACCGGCGGATGGCGGAATTTTGCCAATACCCAGAAGGTGATCAAGACACCCGAAGACCTCAAGGGCATGAAGTTCCGCACGATCCCGGCTGAAATCCAGCAGGAACTGGTGCGCCAGCTTGGTGCAAATCCGACCCCGGTTGCCTGGCCCGAGGTTTATACATCCCTTGCCACTGGCGTGGTTGAAGGCACCAAGAACGGCATCACGGACATCATGAACATGAAGTTTCCCGAAGCCGGCCTCAAATACATGACGCTGGATGGCCATGCCTATATGGGTGCCTTGTGGTGGTATTCGGACGTCGCCTGGAAAACGCTTCCGGACGATCTCAAGCAGATTGTCTTTGACGGCATGAACCATCTCAAGACAGTGACCCGCGCATTCCCGATGCGTCGCCAGATTGAAGCCTATGAAGCCTTCAAGGCGGCTGGCGGGCAGATCTATGTGCCCAATGCCGAGGAAAAGAAGAAGTTCCAGGAAGCCTCATCCGGCATGCGCAAATGGTATTCCGACAAGTTCGGCTCTGAATGGCTCGACAAGCTCGACGTTGCCGTGAAGCAATGTGAAGCCTCGACCAATGCCGAATTTGCAGCGGCAAACCAGTAGACCGAAACCGATTGCCGGGGCGGAATATCCCGTCCCGGCGAATCGCCGGCACAGCCACCATTGCTGGCGAAAACTCTTTCATCAATCCTGTCCCGACCAGAGCAAAGCCCTGTCATGAGCAGTCGCAAGGCCACCATTCTCGTATGCGGTGTTGCCGTGCTGGATTTCGTTTTCCGGCTGGATGACCTGCCGCGCAAGCCGGAGAAATACCGGGCGAAGACTGCCGCCATTGTTGGCGGCGGAGGTGCTGCCAATGGCGCGGTTGGCATTGTACGGCTGGGCGGCAATGCAAGGCTTGCTGCACGGCTTGGAAGCGATGTGATTGGTGATCTCATTGTTGCAGACCTCGTGGCCGAGGGTGTCGATTGCACTTTGGTCCGCAGATTTGAGGGACGTCAGTCGTCCTATTCCTCGATATTTCTCGACGATGCCGGCGAACGGCAGATCGTCAATTTCCGCGATCTCGATATCAGCTTTGATGCGGGTTGGCTCAAGCGCGAGGATTGCTCCGGTGTGGATGCGGTCTTTGCCGATACACGATGGCCGGACGGTGCCGTCAGGGCCATGCAACTTGCTCGCGACCTTGGCGTGCCTGGCGTAATCGACATCGAGGCGCCCGCGCATGAAGCGCTGGACGCTATGGCGCTGGCCTCTCATTCCGCATTTTCGGCGCAAGGGCTACGCGATCTCACAGGCATGAATGATTTGGAAAATGCGCTTGCCGGTCTCGGTGACAGGCATGGCTGGATCTGTGTCACCGATGGCGAAAACGGTGTCTGGTGGCGCAAGGGAAACGAGAGCGGCCATTTACCTGCTTTCAGGGTGGAAGCCGTCGATACATTGGGTGCCGGTGACCTTTGGCACGGCGCCTTTGCGCTGCGGTTGGGAGAGGGTGCCAGCGAGATTGACGCTGTTCGCTTCGCCAATGCCGCTGCCGCCATCAAATGCACCCGGTTTGGCGGGCGCGAAGGCACGCCCACAAGGGTTGAAACAGAAAATTTCATGAAGGAGGCAAGCCCATGCAATTGACCCCGGGCAAGCTTTGGGGAATGCGGCGAATGGCTGACAGCCAGGGCCGGTTCAAGATGACGGCGGTTGATCAGCGTCCCCCCATCAAGCAACCCATTGCGGATCACTATGGTACGGCAGAAGCACCCTGGGAGGATGTTGCCCGTTTCAAGGCGATGTTGATCGAGACCTTGCAGGGAGAATCATCTGCAATGTTGCTTGATCCGCATTATGCAATCCCGCGCGGACTTGATCTGCTGAGCCCGGCCAAGGGACTGATTGTAACGCTTGAGGACTCGGTCTTCGAGGAGGATCAATCGGGCGGCCGGTATTCCTCGCAAATCAACGGGTGGACAGTTGAAAAGATCAAGCGGATGGGTGGCGATGCAGTGAAGGTTCTCGCGTGGTATCGCCCTGATGCGCCTGAAAAGGTTCGCCACCACCAGCAGGATTTCACAAGGCGGATCGGAGAAGCCTGCGAGCGGCTCGATATCCCGTTCCTGTTTGAACTGCTGGTTTATCCATTGGCGCAGGACAGTGAGCAGACCCGGGACTATGTCGAAATGGCATCCAAGAAAACCGATCACGTCCTTGCATCGGTCGAAGAGTTTGCCAAGCCTGAATATGGTGTGGATGTCTTCAAGCTGGAAAGCCCGGTAAGCGCTTCGGCTGTTCCCGGGGTCGCGAATGAGGGTTGGGAAGAAGTCCAAGCAATCTTTGACGAGATGGGAAGGCTTGCGGGTCGCCCCTGGGTGATGCTTTCGGCAGGGGCCGGAAAAGCGGAATTTCGAAACATCCTGACGCACGCCTATCGCGCAGGCGCGTCTGGCTACCTGGCAGGGCGTGCCATCTGGCTGGATGCCTTTCGGAAATTTCCGGACTGGTCTGCAATTCGTGACGGCCTGCAAGGGGAGGCGGTCAGCTACATGCATGAACTGAACATGCTCACGGATGGCTCGGCGCTGCCGTTTCACGAGCATGCCTGCTATGAGGGTCGCGGTGGACGCTTCCATCCGCAGGATGAAACTTTCCGCCATGTCTATTCGGGGCTTTGACCGGTCATGAGAAAGAAACTGGGCATCCTGCCGTTGGGAAGGCCAACCTTTGATGTCGCCTATGCCGAAGAAAAACTGGCAGCGATGATTGCATGCCTTGAGAGGCTGGGACACGCGGTGACGGGCCCGCGTCATCTGCTGTTTGATGCCGATGCGACCCGGCAAGCGCTTGGGACCCTGATGGAAGACAAGCCCGATATTCTGGTCCTGCTTCAAGCGACGTTCACTGACGCTTCCATGGCAGTCGAGATCGGCAGCGTCTTTGACGGTCCGATGGCCATCTGGGCAATCCCTGAACCCCGTGTGGGGGGCAGGCTACGGCTCAATTCATTCTGCGGGCTCAACCTTGCAAGCCATGCACTTGGGCTGAATGCCCGCGACTTCTCATGGTGTTACCGCGGGCCAGACAGTCCTGAAATTGAATTGGAGCTTGAACGGATGATTGGTGGTGGAATGGCTTCAGCCGGCCTTGCGCCAGCCTTGGTGCCGAGCGATCCCGGTTCAGAAGGTATTCGTATTGTCCAGGAAATTTCAGGTAGCCGCATTGGTCGGATTGGCGAGCATCCCGCCGGGTTTGATACCTGCCGCTATGACAAGCAGAAACTGAACCAGCTTGCCGGCGTCGAGGTGGATGAACTCGAACTGGGGCAGTTGTTTGACCTGGCAAGGAAGCAGGACATGGGCGATGTCGATAAAGCCCGTGATCAGGCGAAAGCCGTTGCAGGCGGGCTTGAGAAAGTTGACCAGGATCAGCTTGAGCGTTCGTTGCGTTTGAAGCCTGCGCTCGAAGCGCTGCGCAGCGAGGGGCGGTACTCGGCCTTTGCAATCCGCTGCTGGCCGGAAACCTTCACCGAATATGGCGGTGCTGTTTGCGGACCGGTATCAATGATGGGCGAGAACCGTGTTCCTTGCGCCTGCGAAGCCGATGTCTATGGGGCCTTGAGTCAGCTCATCCTGCAAAGAACTGCAGATGCCCCTGTCTTCCTGACCGATCTTGTTGATCTCGACAGCGAGGACAATACCGGGGTGGTCTGGCATTGCGGACAGGCGCCGGCTTCAATGGCTGCCAATGGCGACGAGCCGCAGGCAACCATTCACACAAACCGCAAGATGCCATTGCTGTTCGAATTCGCGCTGAAGCCCGGCAGGGTCACGTTCATGCGGATCAGTCAGGCGCATGGCGTCCAGCAAATGGTGATTGCCGGCGGGGAAATGTTGTCGCGACCCATGGCATTTACCGGCACGTCCGGCGTCGTGCGGTTTGATACGCCTGCGGCTGAAATGACCTCCCGGGTGATGGAGAGCGGGCTTGAACACCATATGGCGCTTGCCTATGGCGATCATCGCGAAACGTTGCGCAATGTGGCTGCTGCCCTTTCCCTTCCCGTTCTCGAATTGTGAGATTTTTTCGATGACGCTTCGATATGGCATTATCGGTTCCGGCATGATGGGTCAGGAGCACATGCGCAATATTGCGCTTCTGCCTGACTGCAAGGTAACGGCCGTGAGTGATCCCGATGCAGGGATGCGCGAGATGGCGCAAAAGCTGGCGGGTGACGGCTGCGCGGCATTTGCGCATCATCGGGAATTGCTGGATAGCGGGCTATGCGATGCTTTGGTCATAGCCGCTCCCAACCACCTTCATCATTCCATTCTGAAGGACGTGCTGAGGAGCGATATCCCGATATTGGTAGAAAAGCCGCTTTGCACAACTGTCGAGCATTGCCGGGAAATCCTGGCACTGGCCAGTGGCCGCAAGGCACCGGTCTGGGTCGCGATGGAGTATCGCTACATGCCGCCGCTGACGCGGCTGGCGCTGAAGCTCAATGCAGGCGAGGCGGGCACGGTACGCATGATGACCATACGCGAACACCGCTACCCGTTCCTGAAGAAAGTGGGGGACTGGAACCGTTTCAACGAAAATACCGGTGGTACGCTGGTTGAAAAGTGCTGCCACTATTTTGACCTGATGCGGTTGCTGATCCAATCCGAACCGGTGCGGATCTATGCATCGGCAGGGATGGATGTGAACTTTCTCGATGAGGCTTATGACGGGCGCAAGCCGGATATCATCGACAATGCATTTGTGATTGTCGACTTTGCCAATGGCGTGCGGGCGATGCTGGATTTGTGCATGTTCAGCGAAGGCGTCTACTGGCAGGAAGAAATATGCGTCACGGGTGACCTTGCGCGAATTGATGCCCGCATTCCAGGTCCGGCGCGGTTTTCTGCCGATGGCAAGGAACGCTTGTCGGAAGTTGCGGTTTCCGTGCGCGCGACGAAGCAGGTGACAACCGAGGCGGTGGAGGTTGATGAGACCATTCTTGCGGCTGGTGACCACCATGGCTCAACCTTCTACCAGCATGAGCGGTTTCGTCGGTTGGTTCTCGAAGGGGGTACACCCGAAGTTGGCTTGAAAGAGGGTATACTGGCGGTGGCGATGGGTGCTGCTGCCGAAGCCTCGGCCAGGACGGCCCAGGCGATTGAATTTGACCAATGGCTGAAAGGATCCGGCAATGGCTGAGATCGTGATAACCGAGTTCATGGATGCGCAGGCGGTCGCGCGTATCAGCGAAAGCCACGAAGTCCTGTATGATCCCGGCCTTGCAGACCGACAGGGCGAAATTGCTGATCTTCTCGGCGGCTGCCGGGCCTTGATCGTGCGCAATCGCACGCAAGTGAGTGAAGCAATTCTGCAAAAGGCAAACACACTGGAATGTGTCGGCAGACTGGGCGTTGGTCTCGACAATATTGATGTTGATGCCTGCAAGGCGCGCGGAGTTGCGGTCTATCCTGCAACCGGAGCCAACAATTTGTCGGTCGCCGAATATGTCATCACCTCTGCCATGGCGCTGTTGCGTGGTGCATATCATGCCAATGCGGCGATGATTGCTGGCCAGTGGCCGCGGCAATCGTTGATGGGGCGCGAATTGAGCGGCAAGACGCTTGGCCTGGTGGGTTTTGGTGCGATAGCGCAGGAAACAGCGCGCAAGGCCGTTTCGCTTGGAATGAAGATCGTAGCCCATGATCCTTTCATTGCGGAAAATCACCCTGCATGGCGCACGGTCGAGCGGCTTGACCTGCTGGATCTCCTTTCGGTGAGCGACGTTGTCAGCCTGCATGTGCCGCTGACAGACGAGACCCACCACCAGATCAATGCAGAAGCATTGAAGCATATGAAGAAGGACAGTGTCCTCATCAATGCCGCGCGCGGCGGGGTGGTGGACGAGAACGCACTGGCGGATGCGCTGCATCGCGGAGCATTGGCAGGGGCTGCGCTTGACGTGTTCGAGAAGGAGCCATTGGACGCTGTTCATGGACAGCGTTTCGAAGGGTTGAAGAACATTATCCTGACGCCGCATATTGCGGGGGTAACGGTCGAATCGAATGTCAGGGTCAGCGATCTGATCGCCGACCTTGTTCTGGGCCATCTGGGGAACAGCAACGAATGAATCGCGAGAAATTTGGCAGCACGGCCGATGGCGGCATTGTCGAGCGGGTGTCGATCTCCGGTGGCGGGCTCAGTGCGCATATCCTGACATGGGGAGCGGTTGTCCAGGATTTGCAGATGGAAGGCCATGATGCGCCACTGGTGCTGGGCTTCGAGAAATTCGAATATTATCCGGCATTCTCGCCCTATTTTGGAGCCACGGCCGGGCGCTATGCCAATCGCATCCGCAATGGCCGGTTTTCAATCGACGGGACCGAATATCAGGTGGACACGAATTTCCTCGGCAAACATCTGCTGCATGGCGGCTCTCAGGGGACGGGCAAGCGCATCTGGTCCATTGGTGAGCATGGTAAAAGCCATGTGACGCTATTGCTGGAAGATCGCGATGGGATGATGGGCTTTGCGGGAAACTGCCTGCACAGTGTCACATTAGCGCTGATGGATGGCGGAATATTTTCCATTACCATGCGATCCGAGACGGACGCGCCGACCTTGGTCAATCTCGCGCATCACTCCTATTTCAACCTTGATGGTGGCAGCGATATCCTTGATCATCGGCTTTCGATAGCGGCTGAAAGCTACATCCCGGTCGATGATGAAGCGATTCCGCTTGGGCCGATCGAGCCTGTTGCAGGAACACCATTCGATTTCCGGCAATCGCGTCCGGTTCGCCACGAGGATGGCGGAACCCAGTTCGCATATGACCATAATTTCTGCCTGGCGAATGCCCGCCGCGGCCTGTGCCAGGTGGCGAGCGTTGAAAGTCCGCACTCCGGCATCACCATGAATGTCGAGACCACGGAGCCTGGATTGCAGTTTTATGCAGGCCACAAGGTCAATATCGAAGTTCCGGGCCTGGGTGGCCGCCGGTATGGGGCCTATTGTGGAATGTGCCTCGAGCCGCAGATCTGGCCTGATTCGCCCAATCATCCCGATTATCCGCAAGCAGTCCTTCGCCCCGGCGAGAAATACCGACAGGAGACGCGCTACCGGTTTTCAGCGAAATGATGCAGCGCAGATCAGTTCGATTGCAAAGGCAGGCTCACCCTGACAATGAGGCCGCCTCTGGGTGCATGACCGGTGCCAAACCTGCCGCCATGCAATTCTGCGATCTCGCGGGCTATGGCAAGGCCAAGACCGGCTCCATCACGTTCTGATCTGCCGTTCTTGCGCAGGGGTCTGAAAAACCTCTCCCCTGCATGTTCAAGCATGGCGTCTGGCAGGCCCTCGCCATCGTCCTCGATTTCAATGATACAATCTGCCGGGCCTTCAATCACGCGAAGCGTGGCATGTTTGCCGCCGTAGCGAATTGCGTTGTCGAGCAGGTTTCGAAGCGCCTCACGCAACAATACCGGTTCGACGGCGGCAGTCAGGTTGTCGGGGCCATCATAGCCGAGATCCGTTCCCTTGCGTGCTGCGCCGGGCGCTACCTCCGCAGCCAGGTCACGGACCAGCACGGCAATGTCGGTTGGTATCTTGGCAATCTTCTGGCTCGCGGTTTCATCAACCCGCGCCAATACCAGCAACTGGGCGAGCGTTCGCTCGGCACCTGCGACAGCTTCATCCGCCTGTGCGGCAAGCTGGCGGGCTTCGTCAAGGCTTTGCGTGCGTTGTGCAAGGGCCAGGTTGGTGCGGACTATTGCCAATGGCGTGCGCAATTGATGGCTGGCATTGCCAGCAAAATGACGCATTGCCTCGAGAGCGGAGCGAAGCCTTGCCAGAAAGCCGTTGGTCGCCTCGAGCATGCCCTGCATTTCCTGGGGTACGTCATGGGCAATGGGCCGCAGATCACCGGGGCTGCGCCTGCCGATGGCATCACGCAGGGCATAAAGCGGAGCCAGTGCGCGGGCCACTCCCCACCATACGAGGATCGGCGCAATTGCCAACAGCAAGGCCTGCCTGATGAGGGAACTGTAAAGCAGGGAGTTGGCGAGTTTTTCACGCGCTGTCGTGGTTTCGGCCACGGTAACCTGAAAGCCCACCGAGCGCGACCCGGTCGAAACCGCTCCGTCCCGCCGCGCGAATCGGATTGCCGCTCCCTGATAGCTGGCGTTTCCAAAGACCATTGTGCCCGGGCGTGGCGGATCTTCCGATACAGCCTGAAGGGCCTTGTAGCCAGTGACGAATTCACCGTCTTCGCGGTCAATCCGGTAGAAGACGCGGTCCTGTGATGATGATGTCAGCATTTCCAGTGCGACATATGGAATGTCCACCTCGAGATCGCCCGTTTCGGAGATGATCACACGGTCTGCAATGGCCAGAACCGACCCCGCCAGCACGCGGTCGAGAATTTCGTCGGCCTGGTTGCGTGCCGACTTCCATGTATCTGCAATGGCAATCACATTGATCGCCAGCAATGGCGCAATGAGCCAGAGCAAAAGCTGGAACCGCAGCGAAAGGGGTTGGCGCATCATTGGCCCGATGTCTCAAGCCAGTAACCAAGGCCGCGCGCAACCCTGATGCTGGCCCCATGGGGTTGCAGCCGGCGGCGCAGACGGCTGACGGATTGCTCAATCGCGTTCTCGCTCAGGTCCTCGTCATAGCCGCCAATCTTTTCCAGCAATGCCTGTTTTTGCACCACCCGACCGCGCGCCAGCATCAGCGATTCGAGGATTGAGAGTTCGCGACGGGTAAGGTCGACGGCTTCATCGTCTGCAAGCAGTGTACCTGTTGCGAGGTCAAGGTGGAGCGTTCCAAGGCTAACCAGCGAGGCCCCAAGCCCTGCCTTGCGGCGCAACAGCACGCGAACCCGTGCCTCCAGCTCCCGTATTTCAAAGGGCTTGGTCATGTAATCATCTGCACCGATGTCCAGGCCCCTGACCCGGTCGTCCAGTGCCCCGCGCGCGGTCAGGATCAGCACCGGCGTGGTATTGCCGCGCGAGCGAATGAATTGCAGTATGTCGAGCCCGTCCTTGTCTGGCAGGGAAAGATCGAGAATGATCAGATCGAAGCTGGCATTGAGGATTGCAGTTTCTGCGGCCTCGCCATCGCTGACGTGATCCACCGCATTGCTGCCGCCCCTCAACAGGGCAATGAGGCCTTCTGCCAGTGTCTGATTGTCCTCGACGAGCAAAATTCGCAATTTTGCACCCTCCCACTATCATCATATAAGCTTCGGCAACGGACATGGGAAGCATGACCGGCTCCAGTTAGCCTTGATTGCCAGGCGTGGCCATGCATTGGTATGGAATGATCCGGTGTATCATAGTGATGCTGTTTTTCATGGTTGCCGCGCCCGGCCCGGGCATGGCGCAGACCCTGTATCCCGCTCGCAATGGCGCGGAGACGAGCCGTGTGGTCACCGTTTATTCATCGATCGACGAGGCGATTGCCTTGCCATTGATTGATGCTTTCCGCGATGCGAATCCGACAATCGCTGTGCGCTATGTCGAGGCGCAGACCGTTGATATCTACGAGCGCGTCGTACAGGAAAGCGATGCGGGAAAGCCGACCGCAGACATTGCGATATCCTCTGCGATGGATTTGCAGATGAAGCTGGCCAATGATGGCTATGCCAGGCGGATTTCCAGCTTCGCCTCAGGCCAGTGGCCGAAATGGGCGAATTGGCGCGATTCGGCAATCGGCCTGACTTATGAGCCTGCAGTCATTGTCTATCACAAACCGGACTTCGTGGCTGCTCCACCGCCGCAAACACGCGCGGAACTCGAGCAGTATTTGCGGGCCAACAGCAATGATCTGCAAGGCCGCATCGGAACCTATGATATCGAGCGCGCTGGCGTGGGTTTGCTGTTTCTAGCGCGTGACATTGAAAACCATCGCGATATCTGGAGCCTTGTTGGTGCGATGGGCGGTGCGGGAGTAAAACTCTATTCGACATCATCGGCAATTCTGGAGCGGGTTGCGGATGGGCGGTTCGCGCTGGGTTACAACATCCTTGGATCCTATGCGGCCGAATGGGCCAAGACACATCCCGACATAGGTATTGTCATGCCCCGGGACTATACGGTTGTCATGACAAGGGTCGCGGTTGTTCCCATGCGGGCAGGTTCGCCTGATCTTGGCGAGCGGTTCCTGCAATACCTGATGTCTCCCGAAGGACAGAAGGTCATGGCCGAGCAATCCGGCCTTCCGGCAATCCACCCCGCAGTGGATGGACCGAACACGGCCACTGCGCTGATCCGGCAGATGGGGGGGCAGTTGCGCCCTGCACCGCTGACACCGGCACTGATGGTGTATCTTGACCAGGCAAAACGCGGGCGGGTGGTCGCGCGCTGGAACAAGGAATTGAGGGCGCGATAGCCCGCGTTGCGTTTTTGATCGTGAAATGTCAGCTTGGTGTCAGCTTGCCATGCAAGTCTGGGAATACGGCTGCGGGCATGGTCCCGGTACCGAATGCGGGGAGGAGAACCCGCCAAATCAAAATCCGGCGCCACAGGCCCGGCAGAACGCCCCATGACGCTGGTCTCAGCCGTCGGATGGCGCAATGACGGGTGCAGCGCCTTCATGGAGGACAATATGAATTTTCTCGCAATCACGCGCAGGGCAATTGTGATTGGCGCGTTTCTCGCCGTCGCACCGCTGTCAACTGCCAATGCTTTCGAGCCTGGCAATACCGAATGTATCGCTCCTGCCAATGCAGGCGGCGGCTGGGACTTTACCTGCCGCCAGGTTGCCAAGACATTGCAGGATCTCAAGCTGGTTCCAGGAACCATGCAGGTCACCAACCTTGCCGGTGGCGGCGGCGGTGTTGCCTATGCCGAAGTCATCAACAAGCGCAATGACGACAACAATCTGATTGTTGCCGCATCGTCAGCCACATCGACCCGTCTGGCGCAGGGTGCCTATCCCGGCAATGACATGACACAAGTTCGCTGGCTCGCCTCGGTCGGCGCCGACTATGGTGTGATCGCGGTTGCCAAGGACTCGGACATCAACACGCTGCCGGAGCTGCTTGCCAAGATCAAGGCTGACCCGACCTCGATTTCGGTTGCGGGCGGTTCTGCAGTTGGCGGATGGGACCATCTCAAGGTTCTCCTGGCGGCCAAGAAGGGCGGCATCGATGATGTTCGCACCATCAAATATGTGGCCTTTGATGGTGGCGGCGAGGCGGTGACGCAGTTGCTCGCAGGCAGCGTCCAGGCCTTTACCGGTGACGCATCGGAAGCAAAAGGCTTCGTCGATTCAGGCGATATCAAGGTCATTGCAGTACTTGCACCTGAGCGTCTTTCCGGTGATTTCGCCTCGTTCCCGACCGCAAAGGAGCAGGGCATTGACGTGATCGGTGCCAACTGGCGCGGCTTCTATGTACCGGGCGGCATGTCTGATGATGCCTATAACTACTGGGTTGATGCCGTAGGCAAGGTCTATGATTCACAGGAATGGAAAGACGTCATGGCTTCGAATGGCCTCGCGCCACTCAATCTGCGTGGCAATGATTTCCAGGCTTTCGTCAAGGAATCAGTCGACAGCATCCAGGCGCTGTCGAAGGAAATCGGCTTGATCAAGTGATCTTCCAAGGGGCCGGGCCTGGAAACGGGCCCGGCCTTTCCAAGAATCTGGCCGGGGGCTTTCATGAAACAGATCAGTGACCGCTTTTTCGGAATTGTCGGATTGGCAGTCTCCGCACTGATGGTTTGGCGTGCATCGCTGATCCAGGAAAGCTTTATCCAGGATCCGTTGGGTCCCAAGGCGTTCCCTGTCGTGATCGCAGCGATCATGGCGCTTGCGTCGATTGCCATCATCCTGCGTCCGGATGAAGAGCCGGACTGGCCGGTTCCAGGCAAGCTTGTCGAAATCGGCGCTTCGATGATCGTCCTGATTGCCTATGCGCAATTCCTGCCGGAAGCCGGCTTTGTCATTTCCACTGCGCTGGCAGGTGCCTATCTTGCGTGGCGCCTGGGCTCGCGACCGCTGGAAGCCTGTGTTGCCGGCGTGGTGATTTCCATTGGCATCTATCTCGTCTTCAAGAAAACGCTCGGTCTGTCGCTTGCCGGCGGGCCGCTGGATTTCGTGATCGATTATCCGGTTGACCTCATGGTTTCCGGGATCGCTGCCGCTTACCATTCGCTCACGGGTTCGGGAGGGCAGTGACCCATGGATAGTCTTCAGTCGCTTGCCGATGGATTTGCCATTGCGCTGACCTGGCAAAATCTCGGCCTTGCCCTGATCGGATGCTTTCTCGGCACGATCATCGGTGCCTTGCCGGGGCTTGGGCCATCAAATGGTGTGGCCATCCTCATTCCGCTTGCATTCTCGCTCGGTCTGCCTGCGACGCCTGCCCTCATCCTGCTGACCAGTGTATATTACGGGGCAATGTATGGCGGGCGTATTTCCTCGATCCTGCTGAACATTCCCGGTGACGAACCGGCGCTGATGACCACGCTTGACGGCTATCCGATGGCGCGCAAAGGACAGGCTGGCGAGGCATTGGCCATATCCGGCATTGCATCATTCGTTGGAGCGTTCTTTGCCACATGGGGACTGGTTTTCCTTGCGCCGCAATTGGTCAAGGTCGCTCTGCTGTTTGGACCGGCGGAATATTTTGCCCTGTTCACGCTGGCCTTCGCCACGCTCGGTGGTATTGCCAGCCGCAACCAGGCCAAGGCAGCCTTTGCTGCCGCGCTTGGACTGGCAATCGCCATGATTGGCGTTGACGGGCAAACCGGCGTGCCACGCTTCACCTTTGGCGAAGTGCACTTTTACGACGGCATTGATTTTCTGGTGGCAATCGTTGGCCTGTTCGCATTGTCGGAGGTATTCATCTTTCTCGAGCATGGCGGCAAGGGCGATGCCAAGGGCGAGACGAAAGTGAAACTGGGGCGGATTACGCCGCCTGCCAGCATGTTGCGTGAAACATCCGGTTCGATGGCAAGGGGAACGCTGCTTGGTTTTATTGCTGGCGTCTTGCCGGGGGCGGGCGCGTCGCTGGGATCATTCATCGCCTATTCGTTCGAAAAGCGGTTGAAAGATCGCAACGGGACATTCGGCAAAGGTGATCCCCGCGGCGTTGCTGCACCCGAAGCAGGAAACAATGCGGCTGCGGGCGGTGCGCTCGTGCCGATGCTGGCGCTCGGCGTGCCTGGATCGGGAACGACTGCGGTATTGCTGGCAATGCTTCTCGCGCTCAACATCACACCCGGCCCGCTGCTGTTCCAGAACAATCCGGATGTCGTATGGGGCCTGATTGCAGCACTTTTCATTGGCAACTTCATGCTGCTTGCGATGAACATCCCGATGGTTGGCTTGTTCGTGCGGCTTCTGCTCATTCCGCCGCGCTATCTGATGCCTGCGGTCGCCATGATTTCCTTTGTGGGAATTTACGGAATATCGGGTTCGACCTTCGACCTTATGGTCATGATTGCGTTTGGTGTTGGCGGATGGGTGCTGCGCAAGCTGGATGTGCCGCTGGTTCCGGTGATCATGGGCGTATTGCTGGGCGACCAGATGGAAAAGAACCTGCGCCGCGCGCTGACGATATCCGATGGTGATATTTCAACGCTGTTTGCCTCGCCGCTCTCGATCGGGCTCTGGACGCTGGCAATTGTGGGCTTCATCCTGCCGCTGATCGTCGGGCGCTATTTCAGGCCGAAACTCGCCGACACTGCGAAAAACGAGCCGAATATTGGCGACTGATACGGTAGTGGTGCTGAACCAGACAATGGTGATCCCGACAGGATTCGAACCTGTGACCTACGGATTAGGAATCCGTCGCTCTATCCTGCTGAGCTACGGGACCACGACGTCATGAATAGCCGAGGCTGACGGTTCAGCCAACCCCGATTTTACGCGAGCTGTCGAGGTTTTGATGGCTGTGACGCATGGGGCGCGACGGCCGGCTTCGGAAATCGGGATTTCTGTGGATCGGACAAGGTGGTTGCGCCCACAATCGTGCTCATGTAGTGACCCTGCAAGGTTCTCAATGGTGTCATTATCGAATGATATCCGACGGAAATCCCTGAAAGCAGCATGATGGCATGGTGCGTCGTGGCTGACAGTCTTCGTGGAGTTTGTGATGCGTGTTGCCATGATCGGTACCGGCTATGTCGGTCTTGTTTCCGGTGCCTGTTTTGCCGATTTCGGGCATGAGGTCACCTGCATCGACAAGGATGCAAGCAAGATCGAAGGCTTGAAGAACGGGATCATGCCGATCTACGAGCCAGGACTTGATGTGCTGGTCGCAGCAAATGTGAAAGCGGGGCGGCTGGCATTTGCCACCGATCCGGCCGAAGCCATTCGCAATGCGGATGTGGTCTTCATCGCGGTGGGAACGCCGACCCGGCGCGGCGACGGACATGCCGATCTCTCGTTTGTCTATGCCGCTGCAGAAGAACTGGCCGGCCTCATTTCCGACTATACCGTCATCGTCACCAAATCCACCGTGCCGGTCGGCACCGGCGACGAGGTGGAGGCAATCATCGCGAGGGTCAAT
>JAGRLM010000043.1:0-3136 GCA_020441795.1 Nitratireductor sp. | reverse complement strand
CCGGACCGGATCGTCGTTGGTGCGGAATCAGACAGGGCAATTGCGACGATGCGGGAATTGTACCGTCCGCTTTATCTCAATGAAACGCCGATGGTGGTGACCGACCGGCGTACTGCCGAACTGATCAAATATGCGGCCAATGCCTTCCTGGCAGTGAAAATCGGCTTCATCAACGAGATCTCCGACCTTTGCGATGCGGTTGGAGCCAATGTCCAGCAGGTGGCGCGCGGAATTGGTCTCGACAATCGAATCGGATCAAAATTCCTGCATACCGGTCCCGGTTATGGCGGGTCATGCTTTCCCAAGGATACATTGGCGCTGTCGCGCACGGCACAGGAAAGCGGCACGCCTGTTACAATCGTCGACACGGTGATTGCAGCCAATGAGCAGCGCAAGAAATCGATGATCGGGCGCATCGTGAATGCCGCCGGCGGTAGTGTCGAAGGCAAGACGATTGCGGTTCTGGGCCTGACATTCAAACCCAATACCGACGACATGCGAGACGCGCCCAGTCTGGTGATCATTCCCGGGCTGCAGGCGCTGGGCGCAAGGATAAGGGCCTATGATCCCGAGGGGATGAAGGAGGCGCGGAAGCATTTTGACGGGCTTGAATATTGCAACGGTGCCTATGATTGCATCGAGGGAAGCGATCTGGCGGTGATCCTGACGGAGTGGGACCAGTTCCGTGCGCTTGACCTCAAGAGGGTTGCACAGATGCTGCGCGAAAGCACCCTTGTGGACCTGCGCAATATCTATCCGATAGAGGAAACCCAGGGAAAGGGTCTCAATTATCATTCGATTGGTCGTCCGGCCTGAATAGCGCTGGCAGTCAGATCGCAGCTTCCGGCGAATGATTGATTCTCATTGATCTGGTTGGCACCAATTTGGCTGATCCTGCCCGGACTTTGCCGCATTCGTGGCAATGATCTACTTTTGCAACGTGATTTCTGCTATCACGGGGCAAATCAGTGATGTGTGCGCCTCTGTGGCGATCCGTTAACAGGACAGAAATTTCTTGGCGACCCATTCTGCAAGCAATGCCGACCGGTATATGCCAGCCCGCAAGCCGCAAATGTCCTGGCTTGCCCGGGGCTGTGGGCTGGCTTTGCTGCTTGCCTTGCAAGGTTGCGTGCTTGGCGACCTGGGCGTCAATGATTCCTCGCCATCCCTCTCGTCGAGCTTTGTACGTCCTGATGATCCACAGGAGGCGCTGGGCGCGCGCGAGCATCCGCTGGTGCTGGCCAAGTATGGCGGTGAATACCGCAATGAGGAAGCTGAAAAGGTGGTTGCCCTCGTCGTTGGGCGGTTGATTTCCGTCTCCGATGATCCTTCAAGGGTATTCAAGATCACCATTCTCAACACGCCGAAGGTCAATGCCTTCGCATTGCCAGGTGGCTATCTCTATGTGACGCGGGGATTGCTGGCCCTCGCCAATGACTCCGCCGAGCTTGCCGCCGTGATTGCGCATGAAATGGCGCATGTATCGGCCAATCACGCTATCTTGCGCCAGGAGAAATTGTCTTCGTCAAAGGTTGGCGAAGAGGTGGTGCATGAAGTTCTGGGCAATAGCGTTGCTGCCAAGGTTGCGCTTGCCTCGAACAAGTTGAAGCTTGCGGACTTCTCGCGCGAGCAGGAATTGCAGGCCGATGCGGTCGGCATCCGAATGACGGGAAATGCGGGCTTCGATCCCTATGCGGCATCCCGGTTTCTCGAGACCATGCAAGCCTATCAGGCATACAAGGCAGGCAATTCCGACCCGTTCGATGATGTCACCTTCCTCTCAAGCCATCCCACAACACCGCAGCGGGTTGATCTGGCGAAGCGCCACGCCCGGTTCTTCGGTGCGCCGGGAATTGGTGAGCAGGGCAAGGAGCGCTATCTCAAGGGTATTGATGGCCTGCTATATGGTGACACGGCAGATGAGGGCTATGTTCGCGGCAGGGTGTTTTCCCATGTCGGACTGGGAATTACCTTTACGGTTCCCGAGGGTTCGCGCATCGACAACCAGCCCAAGGCCATTATCATTTCGGGGCCGGGTGATGTGGCAACCCGGTTTGATGCCGCGGTGCTCTCGCGCCGACAGGGCCTTGGCGATTATCTCAAGAGTGGCTGGATCAATGGCCTGATCGAAAGCAGCATCGTCGAGACGCAAACCCCGTCCGGCTTGAACATGGCAATTGCGGAGGCCCGGGCGGAGAACTGGCATTTCCGGATCACTGTCGTGCAAATCGACAGCCAGGTCTACCGGTTCATCACCGCAGCACCCGTGGGTGCGACGCAATTGCCGATGGTCTCACAACAGATAACTTCAACCTTCCGCAAGATGACGCCTGCCGAGCAGGCAGCGCTTGCTCCGCTGCGCATCCGCATTATCGAGGTTGGCGCCAACGACACGGTAGGGTCGCTGGCCGCCAGGATGAAAAGCGGCGATGATGCGATCAAGCTGTTTCGCCTGATAAACGGGCTTACACCAGGCGAGAATCCCCAGCCGGGCACGTCTGTGAAGATCATTTCCGACGAATAGGGTATTCCGGCGCGACCTGCCGAAATGTCTCTATTCGGCAAATGCCGGCGTCATCCTTGTCAGGCTTTCCCGAAGTTTTTCGAGCGCGCGGTTTTCGATCTGTCGAACCCGCTCCTTGGATATGCCCAATTCGGCCCCAAGTTCTTCGAGTGTCGCACCATCATCCGATAGCCGCCGAGAATGAATGATCTTCTGCTCGCGCGGATTGAGCGTATTCATTGCATCAGCAAGCCATGTCTTGCGACGTTCGCTGTCGATCATCGACTGCACGGTTTCGTCGGGAAGCGGCGCATCGTCGGCAAGGTAGTCCTGGCGCTCGGCCCCTCCTTCGCCCTCATCCGAAATCGTCGCATTGAGCGACATGTCATTGCCGGACAGACGCGCATCCATTCTCTCGACATCCGAAATCGATACGCCTATCGCTTCCGACAATTGCTTGTAGAGTTCTTGCGAGTTTGCAGGCTCGCCTGAGCGCTCGATCTGGGCGCGCAGTCTGCGAAGGCTGAAGAACAGCGATTTCTGGCTGGAACTGGTGCCGCCGCGAACGATGGACCAGTTTCGCAGGATAAAGTCCTGCACGGATGCCCTGATCCACCAGGTGGCATAGGTGGA
>JAGRLM010000042.1 GCA_020441795.1 Nitratireductor sp. | reverse complement strand
CATCAACGATCTTCTGCAGGTAGTCTTTGTCGGCGAATACGGCATCAGCTTCGCCGTTCTTCACGGCTGCCACGGTTTCGTCGGCGATGGAGAATTCAACGAGCGTCGCGCCCGATTCAGCCACATATCCAGCCTGGATGGTGTTGACCTGTGCTGCGACATTGCCCTTGATCGCATCAGCCGAGGTGCCCTTCAGAGCCATGTATGCGCTGGCTGTTGGCGGGAAGTAGTTCTGCGTGAAATCGATCTTTTCCTTGCGCTCGTCGGTGATCGACATGCCAGCCATGATGGTGTCGTAGTTGCCGGAAAGCAGGTTCGGGATGATCGAATCCCAGTCGTTCTTCACCCATTCGCACTTGTAGCCGGCGATCTCGCAAAGCTTGTCGCCAACTTCGCGCTCGAAGCCGTCGATTTCGCCCTTGTCGTTGATGAAATTGTACGGTTCATATGCACCTTCCGTGCCCATGCGCACGGTTTGCTGTGCAAATGCAGTGCCTGCAGAAACCGCAGCCACCACGGCTGCCAGGATCAGTTTTCTCATTTCTTGCTCCCTCTCTGGAGTTGGCTTGTTGTTACGCCCCGGTGGCACTCAGGAATTGCTGGAGCCGTTGGGATTTGGTGTTTCCGAAGAGTTCAGCCGGTGAGCCTTCCTCCTCGATGACGCCTTGATGAAGAAAGATCACGTGGTTTGCCACGTCGTGAGCCATCTTCATGTCATGGGTTACGATAAGCATGGTGCGGCCCTCGTCCGCAAGAGCCTTGATGACGCGAACCACTTCGCCCTGAAGTTCGGGATCAAGGGCAGAGGTGGGTTCGTCAAACAGCATGGCAGCCGGTTCCATGGCAAGCGCGCGGGCGATTGCCGCGCGTTGCTGCTGGCCGCCGGAAAGCTGAGAGGGGTAGTTGTCGCATTTGTCACCGATGCCAACCTTTTCCAGCAGTCCGCGGCCAAATTCGGCAGCCTCTTTCGGGTCGCGGCCAAGCACGGTGATTGGAGCCTCGGTGACATTCTGCAGGACGGTAAGGTGCGCCCACAGATTGAATTGCTGAAAGACCATCGACAGATTGGTTCGGATCTTGCGAACCTGGTTCATGTCAGCAGGAATGCGGTCATGCGCCCTGGTTTTCCAGCGCACCGCTTCTCCCTGAAACAGGATGTCGCCCTTCTGCGATGTTTCGAGAAGGTTGGCGCAACGAAGCAATGTGCTCTTGCCGGAGCCTGACGAACCGATCAGCGCAGTCACGTCGCCCTTGTGGGCAACCAGATCGACGCCCTTGATGACTTCAAGCGCACCATAGCTCTTGTGAATGCCCCGCAGCTCGATCACGGCCTGTTGATGTGCGTTGGCACCATTTGCTTGCAATGCCCGTTCCCCTTGCAGTGAGCCTTCAATGGTCAAGATTTGCACATGGTCAAATGACTGGCAACCACCTTTGCCCGCATTGCAGCATTTTTACGCGGGCAATTTGCCGAAGTGCAGCTAGCACGGATAATCTGCTGAGCAATATTGCAATTTGGGGAAAATCCGGCACTCATGATCCATGTGATCAAGGTGATCGTTGAGGGAAACCGGAAGGCGGACGGATTGGCGTTTGATGAGAAAAAGCTGAAGGCGCTGCGCAAACGATATGGCGAGAGCCATGGCGGCAATGTGCATGACCCGAAATTCGCGCGGGTAGCTGCGAAGATATTTTCTGCCTCCGGGACGAGGGCAGCACCATATTCCGGTGTTCCCACCTTTTTGAGCGCGCCGCATCTGCCGGTCGACAAGGACAATCCCGATTTTGCCGATCTGCAGGTAGCGCTAGTCGGGGTACCAATGGATCTTGGCGTCACCAATCGCCCCGGCGCACGTTTCGGGCCACGCGCTCTGCGCGCCATCGAGCGCATAGGTCCCTATAATCATGTGCTGGATTGTGCGCCGGTGCATGAGTTGCGGGTGGCAGACATTGGTGATGTCCCGTTCCGCTCACGCTACAGCCTTGAAATGTGCCACCAGGATATCGAGGCCTGGTACCGCATGATCGTGGATGCAGGCGTCGTGCCGCTCTCGGTGGGCGGCGACCACTCGATCAGCGGTTCGATATTGAAGGCGGTCGGGCGGGACAAGCCGGTTGGCATGATCCATATCGACGCGCATTGCGACACTGGCGGGCCTTTCGATTACTCGAAGTTCCACCATGGCGGGCCATTCAGGAATGCTGTCCTGGATGGCGTACTTGACCCGGAACGAACAATCCAGATCGGGATCAGGGGGGCGGCTGAATATCTTTGGGAGTTCTCCCATGATTCCGGCATGACGGTGATTCATGCGGAGGAAATGCCCGCGCTTGGGATCAAGACCATCGTCGAACGCGCTCGCGAGGTGGTGGGTGAGGGGCCCTGTTATCTGTCCTTCGATATCGACAGCCTGGACCCGGCTTTTGCGCCGGGTACCGGCACGCCGGAAATTGGCGGGCCATCGACGCGTGAAATCCTTGAATTGCTGCGTGGCCTGAAGGGGCTGAATATCTGCGGTGGTGATGTTGTGGAGGTAGCGCCGCAATATGATGCCACGACCAACACCGCGCAGGCTGGCGCTCAGGTCCTGTTCGAGATATTGGGACTGATGGCATTCAGCCCGTTTGTTACCCGATCAAAGTGAAAAAGTTCCATTGAAAGGCATGAGATGAGCATTACCCGCATTGATACCGGCCCCCGCATGAGCCAGGCCGTCATTCACAATGGCACGGTTTATCTGGCCGGCCAGGTTGGCGATGGTGCCAATGTCAGCGAACAGACAAGGGATATCCTGGCGAAAATTGATGCGCTGCTGGCGCGGGCGGGAAGCGACAAGTCGCACCTGCTTTCAGCCCAGATATGGCTTGCCGACATGACCACCTTCGCGGAGATGAATGCGGTCTGGGAGGCCTGGGTTGATCCTGCCAATACACCGGCGCGCGCGACGGTCGAGTCCTCGCTTGCTGCCCGCCAGTACGTGGTTGAGATCATGGTCACTGCTGCCGTGAAAGGCTGAAATCATGCTGATGCTGGATGCTCCCACCACGAGGAAGTCGTTGCCGATGACAGGGCTCGTCGAGGCACTGCGCTCGATGTTCCGGCAAGGCTGCGAAATGCCGGTACGCCACCATCATTTCATCGAGATGAAGGGTGAGGACACGGCAAAACTGCTGCTGATGCCGGCATGGATTTCCGGAAAATATGTTGGCGTGAAGATCGCAAATGTGTTTCCAGGGAATTCAGAGCGCGGGATGGCCGCCGTCAATGCGTCCTACATGCTGATGTCGGGTGCGACCGGACAAAATCTGGCCCTCATCGATGGTGGTGAACTGACGGCAAGACGGACTGCTGCTGCTTCAGCGCTCGCAGCAGACTATCTCGCCCGCAAGGACGCCTCGCATCTGCTTGTCGTTGCCACGGGTCGACTGGCATTGAATATCGTGGAGGCATATCAGGCGGTTCGCGATCTGAAGCGCGTGACCTTCTGGGGGCGCAACCACTCGAAGGCCGAAGACGTCGCTGCAGAGGCCCGCGCAATCGGCATCAATGCGGATGCAGCGAGCGATCTCAGAACTGCCGCCATGGCTGCAGACATGATTTCCTGTGCCACGCTATCCGCCGAGCCGCTCATACATGGCGAGTGGCTGCAACCGGGCCAGCATCTTGACCTGATCGGGGCCTTCACGACCGAGATGCGCGAAAGCGATGACGAATGCATGCGCAGGGCCAGTGTTTTCGTTGATACCATGGCCGGGGGCACGAAAGAGGCAGGTGACATCGTGCTTGCGATCAAGAGCGGTGCACTGAGTGCCGACGCGATAAAGGCCGACCTTTTCGGCCTGACACGACAGGAGCATTCCGGTCGGGTTTCGCAAGACGAAATCACGCTTTTCAAGTCGGTGGGTGCTGCGCTTGAAGATCTTGCCGGGGCGATCCTGGCCTATGAAACAAACCAGTAACAGGTAGTCCATGTCCTTTCCGGTTGAAGCCGTTCGCAAACTATTTCCAGCCCTTTCCCTGCACGATAACGGCAAGCGCCGCATCTATCTCGACAATCCGGCGGGCACACAGGTGCCGGTGATGGTTGGCGATGCGATCAGGGATGCGATCCTGCACACCAATGCCAATCTCGGTGGCGATTTCACCACCACTCGGCAGGCAAGCGCCATCCATCATGCGGCGCATCAGGCGATGGCTGACATGCTGGGTGCGGCAAGCCATGAGGAGATTGTGATAGGCCTCAACATGACGAGCCTCACCTACCAGTTTTCGCGGATGCTGGCGCGGGACTGGAAGCCGGGTGATGAAATCGTGCTGTCGCAGATGGATCACGAGGGCAATGTCGGGCCGTGGATGCAGGCGGCAGAAGACAAGGGCGTGACGATCCGCTGGCTGCCATTTTCGGAGGAAAGCTGGCAATTGGAGCCTGATGCGCTGCGTGCCCTCGTCAGCGAGAACACGCGGCTCGTTGCCATCGGTCACGCGTCGAACCTGACGGGTTCAATCAACCGCGTGAAGGAATTAACGGCAATCGCGCAGGATGCGGGCGCGCTGGTCTATGTCGATTCGGTGCAGTTTGCTCCCCATGGTTATATTGATGTGCAGGAGATCGGATGCGATTTTCTGGCCTGCAGTTCCTACAAGTTCTTTGGTCCGCATCTGGGCATAGTCTATGGCCGCAAGGAAGTTCTCGAACGCCTCAATCCGTATAAACTGCGCTGCTCATCGAATGAATTGCCCGGGCGCTTTGAAACGGGAACGCCGTCTATCGAATTGCTGGCGGGATTGTCGGCGACGGTGGATTACCTTGCAAGGGTTGGTGAACTTGCTGGAACAAACGGCTCGCGGCGGGAGAAGATCAAAGCTGGTTTTGCCGCTTCGACCGCGCACGAAAACCCACTGGGGCTGCAATTGATCAATGCGCTGAAAGACATACGGGGCGTTACGATCAAGGGCATTACTGACCCTGCGCGGATGCAGCATCGGGTGCCGACAGTTTCGTTCACTGTTGATGGAATTGCACCATCGTCGCTGGTCCGCCTGCTGAATGATGAAGGTATCTTCTGTTGGGCCGGGCACAATTATGCCTGGGGCGTGATCCACCAGCTTGGCATACCGGCCGACCAGGGCGTCGTGCGCATCGGGATTGCCAATTACAATACGGCGCGCGAAATCGATGAGACAATCGAGAGCATCCAGCGCAATCTGGCCATGCTGAAACAGCAACGCGCTTGAGCCAATCCCTGTTCGTGCTACCCTGAACCTTGATCCGTAAAGACGGGTAAGGGAGGAAGGCATGGAATTCGATTATGTCATCGTCGGGGGTGGCTCGGCGGGATCAACGCTTGCTGCGAGGCTCACCGAAAACCCGGGTACGACGGTTTGCCTGCTGGAGGCAGGTGGTGACGGCAAGGGAATTCTTGTTCGCGCACCCTTGGGCATTGTCGCGATGCTGCCGGGCAGGCCGAAGATCAACAACTGGGCTTTTGAAACCGTGCCACAGCCGGGTCTCAACGGAAGGCGGGGCTATCAGCCACGCGGCAAGGCGCTGGGTGGGTCCAGCGCCATCAACGC
>JAGRLM010000480.1 GCA_020441795.1 Nitratireductor sp. | reverse complement strand
GTTTCCTCCACGAAACTCAGGCGGTAGCCGTCGGGGGTACCCCCTCCGTTATCAGAAGAATGTTGCTGCGGCAGTGGTTGTTATCCCGAATAGGTATCCTGCGAAAACATAGAAGAAGATGACGAAAACGCCAGACAGGCCAAGCACGATCTTGAGTTCACCTGGCATTGGCAAGAAGCGCTCATCGCTGCTGTCAAACCAGATGACCTTGACGATACGCAGATAATAGAACGCGCCAACGACGCTGGCCAGCACGCCGATGATCGCCAGCGCATAAAGCTTGGCTTCAATGGCTGCAACGAAGACGAAATATTTGGCAAAAAAGCCGGCAAGCGGCGGGATGCCGGCTAGCGAGAACATCAACGCCGTCAGCAACAGCGCAAGCACCGGGCTGCTGGCGGAGAGCCCGGCCAGATCCTTGATCTCTTCCACCATTCCGTCCTTGCGGCGCATGGCAAGAATGCAGGCAAACGTACCAAGCGTCATTACCATATAGACCAGCATGTAAAGGATCACGCCATTGATACCGGCGGCTGTTCCTGCCGACAGACCAACCAGGGCATATCCCATATGGCCAATCGAGGAATAGGCCATCAGCCGCTTGATATTGGTCTGGCCGATCGCTGCAAAGGCACCCAGTACCATGGAGGCGATGGAAATGAAGGCTATTACCTGCTGCCAGTCATGCGTGATTGGCTCGAATGCATCCATGGTGACACGCACCAGCAACGCCATGGCGGCAATCTTGGGCGCTGCCGCAAAGAACGCGGTTACCGGTGTTGGCGCGCCCTCATAGACATCCGGCGTCCACATGTGGAATGGCACTGCGGAAATCTTGAAGGCGAGGCCGGCAAGTATGAACACAAGCCCAAAGACCAGACCGACCGAGCGTGGATTGCCGGCGATTGTCGAGGCAATGCCACCAAAATCAAGATGTCCGGTAAAGCCGTATACCAATGTGATGCCATAAAGCAGCATGCCCGAAGACAAGGCGCCCAGCACGAAATATTTCAGGCCAGCTTCGGTGGAACGAATAGAATCGCGGTTGATCGCTGCAACCACGTAAAGCGCCAGCGACTGCAATTCGAGACCGAGATAGAGCGAAAGCAGGTTATTGGCCGAGATCATCAGCATCATGCCTGTCGTCGCAAGCACGATCAGGACCGGATACTCGAACAGGTCAAAATTCTCGCGGCGCATGAAGGTAACCGACATGGCAATCGCTGCCGCAGATCCGGTAAGCGCCAGCACCTTCATCAGCCGGGCGAACGGATCTACAACGAATGCGCCGTTGAAGGCCGTTCCTTCCCCGGTGAACCAGACGAGCCAAAGCCCGGCAATGATCAGCACGGCAAGTGCCAGACCGGTAACGGATGAACTTGCACTGCGGCCGCGAAACACGCCGAGCATCAACAGGAACATGGCGCCAATCGCCAGCACCAGTTCTGGAGCCATTAGCGCCAGGTCCGGTGTGATCGAGGAGAATTCCAATGCCTTGTTCATGATCCGGTCTCTAATTCGTTACGGCCGAGGCCACCTGGCCTGCAGCTTCAAGGGCGGCGTGGTAGTTCTTCAGCAATGCGTCGACAGACGCCGATGTCACATTGAAGACAGGCGTTGGATACACACCGAAGAAAATCACCAGCACCACCAGCGGGAACAGGATTTCACGCTCGCGACGTGAAAGATCGAGAATGGATTTCAGTGCCTCCTTGTCGAGCGCACCGAAAACGACCCTGCGATAGAGCCACAAGGCATAGGCGGCAGAAAGGACGACCCCTGTCGTCGCCAATGCAGCGACCCAGGTATTGGCCTCGAACGCACCAAGCAGGGTCATGAATTCACCGACGAAACCGGATGTGCCCGGAAGCCCGACATTGGCCATGGTGA
>JAGRLM010000479.1:874-1648 GCA_020441795.1 Nitratireductor sp. | reverse complement strand
GTGCTCAAGATCTTCGACATCGTCTTCGCCATGACCAACGGCCAGTGGGAGACGCAGGTTCTCGCCAACTACATGTATGACAAGCTGTTTCGCGCCAATGACTGGGGCGTCGGCTCCGCATCGGCGATGATCATCATGCTGCTGGTGACACCGATCCTCGTCTGGAACGTCTACAATGCGCGCAAGGAAATGCGCTGAGCGGGAGGAGAGCATCATGGGTGCGATCGCGGGAAAGAAATCAGGGCTGGTATGGGCGGTGCATCTGTCGGTGATTGCGCTCGTGGCGCTATGGGTGTTTCCGACATTCGGGCTTCTGGTTTCGTCTTTCAGAACCGGAGACCAGATCTCCAATTCCGGCTGGTGGTCGGCTTTCTCGACACAGGAACGCATGGCGCCTCCAATCAGGGTCGAAGGCAATGAGACAGCGGAGGGCGGGAAATTTGTCATTCGCGGCGAATTGTTTCCCGTGGCCGATTCGACGCTCAGTGCCTGGGGAACAAGTTCGCGCGAGCCCGAAGCCTACAAGCCGGGCGACACGGCCGATCTTGGCGACGGGGTAAGCCTGAGCGTCGATGATCGCGGCAACTACGTGCTGTCAGGTCCGAAGAGCTTTGCCGATCAGCGCCTGCCGCGCATCTTCACGACAGCCGCCACGCCACCCGAATTCACCTTCGACAACTATCGCAATGTGCTGTTCTCCTCGACCGCAGCCGCCGGGGTTGGCCAGTCCTTCATCAACACGCTGACAGTGTCGATCCCCGCGACCATCATTCC
>JAGRLM010000479.1:0-710 GCA_020441795.1 Nitratireductor sp. | reverse complement strand
TCGGCATCTGGCTGGCGCATACCGGTTTCGGCCTGCCATTGGCGATCTATCTGCTGCGAAATTACATGGTCGGATTGCCGCGCGACATCATCGAGAATGCCCGGGTGGATGGCGCTACCGATTTCCAGATATTCACCCGCATCGTGCTGCCGCTGTCCTTCCCGGCGCTTGCCTCCTTTGCAATCTTCCAGTTCCTGTGGACATGGAATGACCTTCTGGTGGCACTGGTGTTCCTGGGTACCGGTGATGACACGCTGGTGCTGACGGGCAGGCTGGTCAACCTGCTGGGGTCGCGCGGCGGTGACTGGGAGATCCTTGCCACTTCCGCCTTTGTTTCAATCATGGTGCCGCTGCTGGTGTTCTTTGCCCTGCAGCGCTATCTCGTGCGTGGCCTGCTTGCCGGCTCTGTCAAATAGCAGTTGGTTTGCTGGCCTGAATGAATTTTTCGGAGAACTGAATGAACGTCCTACATGACATGCCGACTGGCGAGACACCGGGAATGGCGACCCGCCACGCTGTTGATCCCGACTGGTGGCGCGGTGCCGTAATCTACCAGATCTATCCGCGCTCGTTTCAGGATTCCAATGGTGACGGTATTGGCGATCTGCGCGGCATCACCGCCCGCCTGCCGCATGTGGCCTCGCTCGGCGTCGATGGCATCTGGATATCGCCATTCTTCAAGTCACCGATGCTCGATTTCGGCTATGACG
>JAGRLM010000478.1 GCA_020441795.1 Nitratireductor sp. | reverse complement strand
GCTGTCATTCATGCGGTCAAGTTCGTTGACGATGCGCTGCTGGCCTTCAGCTAGGCTGTTCTGGATCGACAGCGCGCGAACATCAATGGCGGATGTCAGGCGCTCGCCGGACGCAGAGAGGATCGAACCGATGTTCTCGGCCCGCTTGTCGATTTCTGCAACGAGCCCGCTGCTGCTGTCATTCATGCGGTCGAGTTCGTGCACGATCCGAAGCTGGCCCTCGGCCAGGCTGCTCTGAATGGTCTGCGTACGCGTGTCGATGGCAGATGTAAGCTTCTGGCCGGACACAGAAAGGATTTCGCCGATATGTTCGGCCCGCTTGTCAAGTTCTGCAACCAGACCGCTGCTGCTGTCATTCATGCGGTCGAGTTCACTGACAATCCGCTGCTGGCCTTCCGAGAGGCTCTGCTGAATGGTTTTGGTGCGTTCGTCGAGTGCCGACGTCAGATTATTGCCTGCCGATGTAACCAGCGCACCCATGCGCTCGGACCGCTTGTCAATCTCCGCAACCAGGCCGGTGCTGCGATTCTCCATCTTGTCGAGTTCAGCGACGATGCGTTGTTGGCCATCGGCGAGGCTCTTCTGAATGTTGACGGTGCGCTCATCCAGCGTAGATGTGAGGGAATTGCCGGCGGCTGTCACCACCGCGCCCATGCGCTCGGTGCGCTTGTCGATCTCTGCGACGAGGCCGGTGCTGCGATTTTCCATCTTGTCGAGTTCGGCAACAAGGCGCTGCTGCCCCTCGGCAAGGTTGATCCGGATGGAATCCGTGTGTTCCTGGAGCATTGCGGAAAGCTTGCCACCTGAATCGGAAACGACATCGCCCATCGCATCCGTGCGCCTGGCGATTTCTGCGATGATGCCCTTGCTTCTGTCATCAAAATTGTCGAGTTCGGACATCAGTTGCATGCGCCCGGTGGCAATGCCACCGGTCAATGCAGCGACCCGCTCATCCATGGCATTGATCATGCTTGTCTGCACTTCCTCGAGCGACAGCTTTGTTTCCAATGCCTTCTGGGAGATGCTGCCAAAGGCATCCTCGATGGTTTCCGACAACACATTCTTGCCCGCGGTAAAGGCCTTGCCGACATCCATCGCGCGGTCGCGCAGCGACTGGTCGAAGCGGGTCACATGGGTCAATAGTGCCTGCTCGACCTTGACGGTCGTGCTTTCAAGTTCCGCGCTGCTCTGTTTGAGCTGCATCGCTACCGTGTCCATGTGGCCGGTAATGTTATGGCCGAAGCCTTCCAGCTTCTGGTTCACGATACTACCCAGCGCGTCTGACTTTTCCGCGAGCAATTTGTCGATATTTTCCGCCTGCATGCCCAGTGCGCGCACAAGGGTAGCGCCGCGATTGCCAAAATCACTGGTCAGCTTGCCAATCTTTTCCGATACCAGCGTATCAATGCGGCTGGCAGTCTGGTCGAGCGTTTCCTGTTGCTGGGAGAGGCGGTCGAATGCCGAATGGATCTTTCCATCCAGCACCGCACCAAATCCTGTAAGGCGCTCCGCAACGCCCTCGTTGATGATATTCGACCGCTCGGCGAGAACGCGGTCCAGTTCATCGGTGCGCAGGGTTATGAGCTGTGCAAGCTCGCTACCGTTCATCTGCAGCATGGAAGCAAGTCGATTGGTGACGCTTTCAAGATTGTCGGTTACCAGCGATGCTTCATGGCTGAGCGATTCAACAATGCGTCCGGCCGAGTTTTGCACTGATTGTTCGATGCGTCCCGCGACCTTGTCGACTTCGTGGCCTATGCCTTCATGGGTTCCCGACAGCGCCTGGCGCAGCATTTCCACATGGCCAATAATTTCCGCACGCTCTGCCGCCAGTTCACTGACCAGACCCTTGAGGCGGACTTCCGCGTCAGCATAGGAACGCTCAAGGCTTCCCACTTCCGAGGAGACGAGACTTTCGAGTTCACCCGCTCTGGCAAGGGCGCGCTCCACTCCATCGCCGATCGAGGCGACTTCGCGGCGTACCGCCGTGCCGATCATGGATACGGATTCCGCGCCTGTCACTTCGGGCTGCAGCAACCTGATGGCTGCTTCCGTCATGGTGCGGGTGGCAACGCGCATTTCCTGCGACCGGCGCATGATCGTGGCGAAAGTCCAGATCATCGCGAGCGGCACCAGCAATATGGCACCGAAGATCACCATGGATGGCTTGTTGAACAGATCGCCAATGCTGGTCAATGGCGCAATGCTGCCATTGGAAGCGCCAACGAAATACAGGCCGGCGCAAACGCCAAGCCAGACGACACTGATCAGGAATGCATAAACATAAGCGCGCGAGGATGAGCGCTGCTGCAGCGAATGGACCAGTTCCGACAGACTGCTGCTGCGCTGGTCATTGGCTGCCAGAAATTCGCGAAACGGTTCCTGGGCGCGCGATTGTTCGGCGGCGGAACTCGACGACGGCTGATTACCGTCATTATCCATCATGTCAAATTCAAGCGTACCATCATGGGGAAGGGGCTCCGAATTTTCCTCGCTTTGCAGGCGCAGGTCGTTTGCTGCCAGCGAGAGCTTTCGTTCCAGTTCCTCGAAATCGGGATCAAATTCGATATCGCCCGTTTCGGCAACTTCAACAGCCGGAGCATCGGATTCGAGAACGTCATCGAATACGCCTTCATTGAGCGCATCTTCCACCGCCTTCATGGCGAGTTCGGACTCGGTGCCGGCCTTTTGGCTTTTTTTCAGTTCAGACGCCATACTTACTTCCCCGTACCGAAACCTTTTCGGTCTGCCCAAAGGACAAGACAGAAAAACGTTCCGAAAAACTTAGCATGCCGTTGCGTTTTGCTGTGCGTGGTAACTGGAGAGTGAACAGGTATTTTTTCCCGTCGCTCGTTTCGTGGAACAGCATCCGCTTCGGCCAGGCCTGCAAACAAGCAAGTCTTGTGGCCTGCGCTGGTGGACATTTCCGCTTATCTGACCCGCCCCAATCCGCCCGGGCAGGTTCGACAATCCATTACATTTCCATCCTTCGCTTGCCGCAAGAGTACCGTAATGGCACAGTTGGAGGACTTGAACAAGAAATCGGGCCTGACAGGGCCATAATTCTTAACAGATGGTTAACGCTCAAAGCGGCAAAACGAAGACGTTCAGGGTTTGAAAAGGGTCCTGTGGCAAGGTTGGTCCGGATGGACACCATGATCAGGGCGCCGGTATTTGACCGGCTTTGCCGACAGGTAATCAGGGGCTGGGAATGAGCAACAATCAAGAGGCTGAAGCGCCGGATCAGCGTAGTGATGAAGCCGAGGCGCCTGCGGCCGGCAAGCCGACTGCTGCGCAATTGCGATATCTGCGGCTGGGGCTGAACCAGGCTGGCGGCAAACTGCCGCTATTCGATGACCATGGACAGGAAATCAATCCCAAGACCATTCGCAGTTGCGTCGCCAAGGGCTGGGCGGAACCCTGGTTTGACAATCCGGGCATGCCCAACTGGCTCGTCTGCAAACTGACTGCCAGTGGCAGGGAAGTGGCAATGGCCGAATAATTCCGGCTTTTTGCGAGCAATTTACCTCTGTTACGCCGCACAAGCAGCGCTTAACGCAATATTTTCATCTTTCTGTCATCCTGGATCAAAGGATCAGTATCCAGGAGTTCATCATGCCCATGGCACTCAAGGCCGATGTATCGCGTGCATGCCGCAAGGCAGGAATGGCCAAGCCGGTAGATCTCGTACACTTGTCGACCCTCACCATGGGCGACCGCGATCTGGAACAGCAGGTCTTGTCGATCTTCCTGTCGCAATCCGAAATCTATGTGAAAAGCTGGAAACAGGCCCAGAACCCGGACACCCGGATGCGTGCTGCGCATTCACTCAAGGGTGCGTCGCGCGGTATTGGCGCGTGGGAACTGGCCGAACTGGCGCAGGAAGCGGAAATGCCAGGCTTTTCCGACATAGAGGCAATTGAAAGTGAAGTTGCCCGCGTCAACGACTACATCCGCTCCCTCACAAGGCAATAGCGCGTTACCAGACTTTACGGATGGTGAACCGCCGTCAGCATGGCAGCTAGCCTGCCTCTGGCTCTTGACTTGAAATTCAGGTGCGCTAAACCCCGCCTTTGATGCAAGTCCCGCCCAAATTACCGGAATCTCCCAATGGCCAAGATTACCTACATCACGCATGACGGCAAAGAGCATGTCGTTGAAGCTGCTTCCGGCACCACTGTCATGGAAAATGCAGTGAAGAATTCCGTTCCGGGCATCGAGGCGGAATGCGGTGGCGCATGCGCCTGTGCCACATGCCACGTTTATGTGGACGAGGCCTGGACACAGGCCGTGGGCGGTCCCGACGCCATGGAAGAGGACATGCTGGATTTTGCCTGGGAGGCCAAGCCGGTTTCGCGCCTTTCATGCCAGATCAAGGTCAGCGATGCGCTTGATGGCTTGATCGTCCGCATTCCCGAACGCCAGGCCTGATTTCGAGGCGACTACTGCGTTGCGGGCGCAAGGTCCGCATGCCGGGTCTTTTCAACCAGATCGGCGATCCGGCTCTTTTCGTTTTCGTCAAACTGCAATTGCTCTTTTTCATGGCTGGCCAATAGCAGGCGCCATGTCAGCTGCGCTGATGAGCGCATCGCCGTACAATCACGCTCCGCCGGCAGTGCCACCAATATGCGTTCCGCATTCAGTGCATGGCGGTCGGCAATCGACACATGCACGGATTCATGCAACCGCGCATATTCCTCGAGATTGGTCCAGGCTTTCGACAGATCGCGTTTCAGGCTCCCGCCATTGGCGAGCCGGGGTAGGGTAACATGCGCCTGCACTTTCACATGCGCGCTTCCGACCTTGCATCTACCGTTTTCCTCGACAAACCGGAATTCCGGAACCATCCGCACGCTGGTTGCTGCAAGCGCCTTGCCAAATCCACCGACAGTCGGACCGTGAACGTTGATCTGGCGGTCGATCTCCGAAAAACTTCGCCCCGAAAGCGAATAATAGCCAACCGAAAGCTGGGTTCTTTCACCAACCGGCGAGCAGGCAGCAATGCCGATCACGGGCAGGGCCAGCAGCAACAGCCGCATCAAATATCGGTTTCGCATCCAGGAACCACTTCCGTCTTGCCAATGCCATCAGGCTGCAACCTTCATCCCTCCATGCTCAGGCCCATCAATGGTTGGCAAGGTGGGCTGCACTTCGATAAAAGGCAAGCCAAAGCCGAACCAAGGGCGATGGAGAAAATTGTTGCACAATGATTACGACCCTTTTGTGCCGCGCCAGTGGCATATTGGCCATGGCCGACAGTTGGAGATCGGCCCAAAAGCACTGATAATGGGCATTCTTAATGTCACGCCGGACTCGTTTTCCGATGGTGGCCGGTTCGATGGAACTGAAACCGCAGTTGCGCAGGCGATTGCCATGGTCGAGGCAGGCGCTGACATCATCGATGTTGGCGGCGAATCGACCAAGCCCGGGGCAGAGGCTGTGGATGCCGCAACCGAGCAGGCGCGCATCATGCCGGTTATCAACAACCTGGCGCAGCGAGGTGATGTCGTCATATCCGTCGATACCTATCGCGCCCACACGGCAAGAATGGCGGTGGAAGCAGGCGCCCACATCGTCAACGATGTCTGGGGGCTGCAAAAGGAGCCGGAAATTGCTGATGTGGTGGCAGCGACACGCTCCGGTGTCGTCATCATGCATACGGGCAGGGAGCGTCAGCGCAACCGCGATGTGATTGCCGACCAGATTGCGTTTCTCTCGCAGTCGCTGGAATTTGCCAATGCAGCGCGGATCGCGCATTCTTCCATCGTGCTCGATCCAGGCTTCGGTTTTGCCAAGGACAATGACGAAAACCTCGAATTGCTGGCGAGGTTCGATGCCTTGCATTCGCTCGGCTATCCGCTTCTCACCGGCACATCACGCAAGCGTTTCATTGGTCATGTAACCGGCAGGGATGCGCAAAACCGTGATATTGGCACTGCGGCGACAAGTGTCGTCGCTCGAATGAAAGGCAGCGCGATCTTTCGCGTTCATGATGTGACTGCCAACAAGGATGCGTTGGCCATTGCCGATGCTGTAATATCAGCGGGCAGAACAAGCGGAGCAGGCAATTGAGTCAGTATCGGATAGCTTTGAAGAATTGCGCCTTTTTCGCGCGTCACGGCGTTTACAACGAGGAAGAGGCGCTGGGGCAGCGGTTTTTTGTTGATGCCGATCTTCTGGTGAATGGCGGCGAGGCGCTGGCCGATGACGATATCGAGGGTACCGTTGACTATGGCAAGGCGTTCATCCTGATCGAGCGGATCATCACCGGGCGCAGGCGCTATCTCATTGAATCACTCGCTCAGGAAGTCGCAATTGCAATCTGCGCGGAATTTCCAATGGTCCACAGTGCCGAGATAACCATCCGCAAGCCCAATGCACCGGTGCCAGGCGTGCTGGATCATGTAGCGGTTACAGTCAAGCACGAGCGGGATGCAGGGTGAGTTCAGTCACGGAGGCATCAAGGCGGGCCTGGCTGGGCCTGGGCGGCAATCTGGGCGACGTCCGCTATTCCATGATCGAGGTACTCGACTGGCTGGACCAGCGCGACGGGATTACCGTCAATTCCGTTTCAAGCCTTTATGAAACCCCGCCATGGGGCATTACCGATCAGCCGGTCTTTCTCAATGCCTGTGCTGAACTGGTAACCAGCCTTGCGCCTCCGGAACTGCTGTCTGCCTGTCTGGAAGGCGAGCGCCGGATGAAACGCGTCAGGAACGAGCGCTGGGGACCGCGCACGATCGATCTCGACATTCTGGCCATGGAAGGCGTCGAGCTGCAGACGCCGGAGCTTGTAATTCCCCATCCTCGCATAAGCGAACGCGCTTTCGTCCTGATGCCGCTCTGCGATCTGGCACCCTTGCTTGAATTGAACGGAAAATCTGCTGCATCCTGGCTTGAACTTTGCGACACCACCGGAGTGAAGAAAATCGCCAATGCCGCAGATTGGTGGCGAAAGGAAAGCCGCGCATGAAAAAGCCCGCATGAAGCGGGCTTTGAAAGCGTTGATCCTGCGAAGTCTACCGCTTGTTGACCGAACTCGTCACAACGTCGTCAGTCTGGCCGATTCGGTCAAGTGTCATGCCGATCACCGGAATGAGGCGGTTCTGCACGCGCACAGAAATCGTGATGTTCAATTTGTCATTGGGGGTAAGGTTGGCAACCATCACGCCGCGCAGATCCTTGCGCTTGACATCAACTACAACCTTCGAACCGGCAAAGCGTCCGCCGATCACATCCATGCCTTCGCCGGCTTCGCCATCGAGGAACTGGCCGCTATAGCCGCTCGATGTCCGCACGAAGCTTGCCTTCATTGGCTGATTGAAAACGCCGACGCGGCAATTCCCGTCAATGTTCATTCCTTTTCGTGAACTGGGTTCAAGGCCATTGAAGACACAGGTGAACTTGGTTCCC
>JAGRLM010000477.1:1390-4393 GCA_020441795.1 Nitratireductor sp. | reverse complement strand
ACCTGTGTCAGCGTTGCATCATCGACGAGGTCCGACTTGTTGAGGATGATCATGTCCGCGCAGGTAAGCTGATCCTCGAACAGTTCCTCCAGCGGACTTTCATGATCCATCGCTTCGTCAGCGGCGCGCTGCGCCTCAAGCGCATCATGATCGTCTGCAAAGCGGCCATCGGCAACTGCACGGCTGTCGACAACAGTCACCACGCCGTCGACGGTGACACGCTCGCGGATTTCGGGCCAGTTGAACGCAGCAACCAGTGGCTGCGGCAGGGCAAGCCCGGATGTCTCGATAACGATGTGATCGACCTTGCGATCCTTGCCGATCAGCATCTGCATGGTCGGCACGAAATCATCAGCCACCGTACAGCAGATGCAGCCATTGGTGAGTTCGACAATGTCATCTTCCGAGCAGGTTTCCACACCGCAGCCCTTCAACACATCGCCGTCAACACCAAGGTCACCAAATTCGTTGATGATGAGGGCAATGCGCCGCCCACCAGCATTTTGCAGCATGTTGCGGATCAGCGTGGTCTTGCCAGCGCCGAGAAATCCGGTGATCACCGTGGCAGGAATTTTTGCCACATCGCGTGGAGTGTTCATTTTCTATCCTGGTTCGTTTCGTCATTCTTGAACAGCATCGGCAGGCCGGCTGCAACGAACCATACGGTCCGGGCAATGGCCGCAATCTTCTGGTTGGCAAGCCCCGCATGGTCACGGAATGCCCTTGCCATGGCATTGTCGGGAACAATTCCGAGCCCGGTTTCGTTGGAAACCACGACCAGTGGTGACTGCAATCCACCGATCGTGGCGGCGAGCCTTTCCACTTCCATCGTGATATCGGCTTCCGCCATCATCAGATTGGTGATCCACAGCGTCAGGCAATCCAGCAACAAGGCATTGCCGCTTGTGGCATTGGCCAGCACGGCATCACATAATTTCAGCGGTGCCTCAATCGTTTTCCAATTGCCGCCACGCCGTTGCTGATGCAGCGAGATGCGGCTTTCCATCTCCGTGTCCCACGCCTGGCCCGTTGCCAGATAGACCGGCTGCAGGCCACTACCCAGTACCAGACCCTCGGCAAATGCGCTCTTGCCCGAGCGCGCACCGCCCAGCACCAGCGTGACACCGGCCTGCAATTGCTGTTTCACTTCAGGCTGCAAGGTCGACCGCCATCAAGGCTTGTGTCGAAACAGCATAGGCAGCGCTTGGCACGCAAGACTTGAGACAAGGACGGTTCATGCGGCAACTCCCGGCATCATGCAGTGGCGGAAGCTTTCGCGCTGGCATTTTTCCTGCACGACAAGCGCAGGACGGGACTTTCCCGATGCCGGCACACGGAACCTCCCGTCCGTTCAGACCGTGGCAATTGGCAGGTCTCCTGGCTTGCGGCTCCAGCGGTTTCGATCCCCTTCCCGGCCTTCGCCAGTGGTATTGGATCGCTCCCTCGCCGCATTACAGTCGCGGGGTCGGCCAGGTTACGAACTTTGCCCATGGCAAAGTTCGCCCTGTTCCCTTTTCATCCCGAAGCCCGGACCATGACTTTGATCCGGACTTTGATCGGGAACCAAATGCTATCCGGTTTTTATCGGAGTTGCGACGAGTGCGTCAATCGGAATGCGACAAATACCCGTTCATTCGGGACTTCAGCGCGCGATCGCCAGCAAACCATCCACATCAAGGCATTGCTCAAGCTGCACGGCAATTTCATCAAGTGCCGCATGAACGAGATCAATGTGATTGCCACCCGCTGAATGCCCGCCCAACTGCCCGATCCAGCGCTTGCGATAGCCACCATTGTCAAACAGGCCATGCAGATAGCAGCCTTGCACCCTTGCATCAGCCGACATCGCACCATCCGGCCTGCCATCGATCATGATCATCGGACGTGAGCAATCGCCCCCTGTGGTTCGCCCCATATGGATTTCATATCCATCAAGGGCCAGGCCATCCACGGTGCATGGCGTTGAATTGCGGACAATTTTCTCGCCTTCAAGCACGGTATCGATATCGAGCAATCCAAGCCCATCAGCCTCACGCACATCGCCTTCGATCCCGTCAGGATCGCTGATCCTGCGGCCCAGCATCTGGTATCCACCGCAAATGCCCAGCACATGCCCGCCACGCCTGACATGTGCAAGAAGATCGCCATCCCAGCCATTGGCCCGAAATTCAGCAAGATCGGCGATTGTCGACTTTGAACCAGGTAGAATGATCACCGTCGCATCGCCGGGCAAGGCCGTACCGCTGCGTACGAAAACAACCTCAACCCCGTCCTCACTGATCAACGGATCAAGATCATCGAAATTGGCGATCTTGCCTAGGACCGGCACCACGATCTTGATGGCACCCCGTCCGCCAGCAATGGCTGCATGGTCGAGCGCCACCGAATCCTCAGCTGGCAACTTTGCAGTTGCTGCCAACCAGGGAACCACCCCATAGGACTGCCAGTCGGTAAATTTCGTGATCAGTTTCAGGCCTTCATCAAACAGGCTGACATCACCGCGGAACTTGTTGATCAGATAACCGGCGATCATTGCCCGGTCTTCCTCGGACAATATCGCATGGGTGCCAACAAGCGAGGCAATAACGCCCCCGCGATCAATGTCACCGACCAGAATTACCGGCACATCGGCCTTTGTGGCAAACCCCATATTGGCGATATCGCCTGCCCGCAGGTTGATCTCGGCGGGCGATCCGGCACCCTCGACGAGAACTATATCGGCCTGCGTCTTGAGGTGGGAAAAGCTTGCCAGCACCGCATCCATCAATTGCGGCTTGAGCCTCTGGTAGTCGCGCGCCCTGGCGGTGGTCAACACCTTGCCCTGCACCACAACCTGGCTGCCGGTCTGGGATTGCGGCTTGAGCAGCACCGGGTTCATGTGGACGGTTGGTGCCACCTTGCAGGCTACGGCCTGCAGCCACTGTGCCCTGCCGATTTCGCCGCTCTTGCCATCACTGTCAGGGTCGGCGACGGCTGCATTGTTCGACATGTTCTGCGGCTTGA
>JAGRLM010000477.1:0-1326 GCA_020441795.1 Nitratireductor sp. | reverse complement strand
ACGTCAGATCCCGTTCCCTGAAACATCAATGCGCGGCTCATCGCCATTTTCCCCGTTGCAACAAGGGGGAATATAACCTCGGCTGCCGACTTGCAATCAGGCCGTTCCCAATCCCAGGATTTGCCGCGCCTCTGCCGGTGACGCTATTTCGCGTCCGGCATTGCGCGCACATTGCGCCAGCGCCTCGATCAGCTGACCATTGCCGGAAGTGCGCGACCCGTCCGGCAGGTAGAACGTATCCTCGACACCGGTACGCAGCATTCCGCCCAGTTCTGCAGCACGCTGATGCACGGGCCAGATTTCCTCACGCCCGATCAGCGTGGTCTGCCAGAGCGACCCCGCCATACGCCACCCAGTCAGCAATTCGAGAAGGCGCGCATCGACAGGCATGCCGGATGCTACACCCATGACAAAATTGTACTGGGCTGAAGTTGCCATGCCGTTCCTGACAAACATTTCCACCGAGCGCACAATGCCGGTATCGAAACACTCGAATTCAGGCCGAACATCAAGTTCCTGCATCACATCGAGATAGGATTTTATCTTGGAAACCGGATTGTCGAAAAGCTGCGGCGGCCAGGCCCAGCTGCCATCCGATTTCAGCTTCAGATAGTTGAGGCTGCCGGCATTGGCCGCGGCAATTTCCGGTCTTACAGCCCGGATGCAATCAAGCGCGCCCTGAATATCGGGGCCAATGACGCCGGTCGTCTGGTTGATGATGACACCCGGACAGGCAGCGCGAATGGCGTCGCAGATTTCGACCGCCACCTGCGGCTCCCAACTGGGCAGATGGCCCATGCCCGGCTTTTGCCTGCGAAAATGAATGTGGATGATGGCAGCACCCGCATCGCAAGCCTCCCGCGCCGAGCGGGCGCACTCCTCGGGAGTGACGGGTACGGGATGCTGGCGCGGATCGGTGAGTACGCCTGTAAGCGCACAGGTCAGGATTGCCTTGTCGCCCGTTCTGCCATTCAAGCTCATTTGCCCACTCCCTCGATCTCGCAAATCACCATTCCCGCTTTCGCCTGAACGCCCTCGACCACATGAACAAGGTTCACGCGGCCATTAATCGCTGCCGCGACCGTTGTCTCCATCTTCATTGCCTCGATCACGGCAAGGGTTGTCCCCTCGACCACCCGCGAGCCTGCCGTGACCAGGACCCGTGTCACCAGTCCGGTGACAGGCGCCACCGGACGCAGCGGATCGGATTTCGCGCGCGCGGAACCTGGTGCCAGCTGCTCTTCGAAAACAAGGACTTCGCCATTCATTGCAAATGCAATCTGCCCGCCGTTTACATGATAGGCATATTTCACTGTCCGGCCCTGC
>JAGRLM010000476.1 GCA_020441795.1 Nitratireductor sp. | reverse complement strand
ATTCTCCTTGCTCACACGAAAAATCCACTTCATCAAACTGATCCAATCAGTTCGAAATTTGCTCTAAATTGGCCTGTCTGAAGAGACAGCTTTGAGGAGCGGCAAATCCGTCCCACAAGACCGCCCCCCTGTCACTCACCGTTCCCGGGCTTTTTGCGCGGATAAAGCGGCATGGCGCAGCTATCGCGCGACGAGCAGATGCTGCAGCGGAACACGCCATCGAGCCCCGGTATTTCCTGCTCCATGGGCAGCGCCAAAGCTGCAGGCAGGACTTCGGACCAGTGTCCACATTGGCGGCAATGCACGGTCAGACTGAGGCCGGCTCTCTCCAGGTCCGCAAGCGTCACCGCTCCATCAGATTTTGTCTTTTGCCTGTATTGTTGCATGGCGCATTCCCGTTGCGCCGCCGTCCAAATAGAGGAATATATTCCTTGTCCAGAAATGCCAACAAAAAATTCCAACAAAAAAGCCCGCCACCATCGCGAAGATGGAAGCGGGCAATATTCCAGGCATGAATTCCTGCGTTCAGCCTCAGTTGTTCACGGCGTCCTTGAGGGCCTTGCCGGGCTTGAACTTTGGAGCCTTCGAGGCAGGAACATCAACCGTCGCACCAGTCTGCGGATTGCGCGCGGTTGTTGCCTTGCGCTGTGCAACAACAAAATTGCCAAAGCCCAGAAGCCGCACTTCATCGCCCGCTTTCAATGAGGCAGTAATGGCTTCCAGAGCCGCGTCAATCGCTTCGCCTGCCTGCGCCTTTGTCAGATCCGCCTTCTCGGCGACTGCTGCAATAAGCTCGTTCTTGTTCATCCTCGTAACCTTTCAAAAAACCGGAGCAGGCCTGCCCGCTCCCAATAGGCGCCAATCGTTGTCGGATAACGCATCAAATACAAGTACAAGACGATGTTACCCCCGAATTTTGCCTGTATTGCAGGGAGTTTTGTCAGAATTGGGATCGTTTCAGGGTTTCGTTACCCAAAAATCCGGTCAATTGACCCCGAAAAATCCCGCTCCGGCGCAGCCTTCGCGAATCGTACCAATGCATGAAAAGGGGCCCCGAAATTGCTTCCGGGGCGCCGATCAACTGTTCCGTCACACACACTCAATGTGCAGTCAATGTGCAGTCAATGCCGGATCACCCTCGCCGCTGCCGCCGGAAAGCGCGCGCCGGGCCTTTTCCTCGTCCTCGGCAGTCCATTTGATGGCTTCCGGCACACGCACAAGCGCATGCTTGAGGACTTCGTCCATCATGGAGACAGGCACGATTTCCATGCCGTTCTTCACATTGTCCGGAATGTCGGCAAGGTCCTTGGCGTTTTCCTCGGGGATCAGCACCTTGGTGATGCCGCCGCGAAGCGCCGCCAGGAGCTTCTCCTTCAATCCGCCAATCGGAAGCACCCTGCCCCGCAATGTGACTTCACCTGTCATGGCAATGTCACCGCGAACAGGAATGCCGGTCATGATCGAGACGATGGCGGTTGCCATCGCAATGCCCGCCGACGGACCATCCTTGGGTGTGGCACCTTCAGGAACGTGAACATGGATGTCGGTCCGGTCAAAGCGCGGTGGCTCGATACCGAAATCAACAGCCCTGCTCCGAACATAAGACGCAGCAGCCGAGATCGACTCCTTCATCACATCCTTCAGATTGCCCGTTACCGTCATGCGGCCCTTGCCCGGCATCGACACACCTTCAATGGTCAGCAATTCGCCGCCCACCTCGGTCCATGCGAGACCCGTAACAACCCCGATCTGGTCCTCGAGATCGGCCTTGCCATGCCGGAACTTGGGAACACCGAGATAGTGCTCGACATTGTCTGCATCGACCTTGATGGATTTCTTGGTCGTTTTCAGCAGTTCTGTCACCGCCTTGCGCGCGAGCTTGGACATCTCCCGCTCAAGGTTGCGCACACCCGCCTCGCGGGTATAGCGCTGGATGATCATCCGAATGGCCGCATCGGTGACCGAAAACTCCTTCGCGGTCAACGCATGGTCGCGAATGGCCTTGTCAAGCAGATGGCGCTTGGCAATCTCGACCTTCTCGTCCTCCGTATAACCGGCGATGCGGATGATCTCCATCCGGTCCATCAGCGGAGCCGGAATGTTGAGCGTATTGGCCGTGGTCACGAACATCACATTGGAAAGGTCGTAATCGACTTCCA
>JAGRLM010000475.1 GCA_020441795.1 Nitratireductor sp. | reverse complement strand
GCGCGCAAGGGCGGATCACCTGTGGTCATGGCGTCTGCCGGTTCGCTGATTGCGGCAAAGCTGCCGAAAAAGGGACCGCTGCCTTCCTATCGTGAAGTCAATGATGATCCTGCCGAACAGCGCATCGTGTCAGCGCATCTGATTGCAGCTGATACCACGGGCTTTGATGTATCGGAGATCGAACGCAAACTGCTGCAACTGAGCAGCAAGTCGCTGCCGGTTCCAACCCCCTCGCCCTCCGCCAGGACAATCGACCGGACGCAAACCGCGTCGGTTCGCCCACCGGCCCCTGTCAAGGTCGCAGCAGCGCAGTCGGAACCGGAAATTGTCAGTGGCTGGCAAATCCAGATCGGTGCGACCGATTCCAAACAATCGGCCATGAGCCTACTCAGCAAAGCGCGCGAAAAGGCGCCACGTCTGCTCAAGTCGTTGTCCAACTATACCGAAACCGTCGAGAAGAATGGCGACGTGCTTTACCGCGCACGCTTTGCCGGCTTCTCCTCCAAGTCTGCCGCATGGGATGCCTGCGGTCAGTTGAAGAAGCAGAAATTCGCCTGCCTGGCTGTCGCCAACTGACAGCCCGGCATCCTTTTTCCCTGTCTTTGTATTGTGTTGAGGGAAAACATGTCAGTCGATAAGAATATCCTTGGCCTGATTAATCTTGGCCGCGAGAAAAGTGGAGCCGCCATTGTCCGGGTGGAGACGCTTCATAAGCCGCCGATGAGCTTCGCGGACCTTATCCGGCCCAGCTCCCGCAGAAAGACCAAGAACCTGATAGGCCTCCTCCTTGGTCATGGCGCCCGAGCCAGACGGGCGTCTTTGCCCAGGGTCGGCATCCGTATGTGCGTGTTCACGCCAAAAGGGACTGCGGCGATCAAGATACGCTTCCAATAGGCTGGCGCTCTCCGGATCGGCCAGGGATTCGCGATACAGATCCGCCAACCCGTCCAGGCTGATCGAGGAAAGCATGCGGCCTTCAAGACTGCCGGTCAGCACCAGGCCGTCCATCTCGCCGCTGTCATGATCAAGGGTCATTTCCAGCATTGCCGAGCGCACCGTTGACTGGCCGCTGCTTTCGGTTTTCAACGGTCGGAGCTTGCGATTGCGTGACCACCACGCAAGGCCCATTCCGATCAGCGGCACGCCAAGGGCTGCTCGCCCTATAAGCAGCATGACCCCGCCTGCCAGCATCACCGTTACCGGGCCGACCGCCCGCAACATCGCGGCGAGTTTGGCCGCCGGCGTGGTCAACATCAGTGCGGCAATGCTCGCCACCAGGAAGACAAGCAGGAAAAATCCCAGAAATATGCTCAACAGCTGCCTCCCTTCCCTTTGCCCATCTGTTGCAACAGCAGGGTTGTCCCCTTGCCGCCGCGCGCTTCCAGTGCCTTTCTTCCGCCACTGGCATAGGTCGCAATTGCACCCAGAAGCTCGGCAATGTCGCGGGCGGAATTGGGTCCCAGCCGGAACCAGGCACCGGAAGTGAGCCGCGTCATTTCGCGGAAAGTCTTTTCAGCGAGCTGATCATGGCCTTCCTGGAATATGAACATTCTGGTTCCCTTCAGCGCCAGTTCGCCCGCAAGATGGCAGAGCGTGTCGGCATTTTCCTCCATGGCATCACCAATGAAGACGAGCGCATCAAGCTTGGCAGACGCGGTTTCACGTCTTGCATGCTGAAGCAGTTTGGCGATCTGGGTCTGCCCACCCCGGCACTCGATACCGGTCATCAGTCTTGAAAGTGCTCCGGCATTCATCACCCATTTCGACGCCCGGCACTCGCCAAAACCCCTGAAATAGACAAGCTGCACTGAAAGCGAACCACTCTTGCTGACCGCATCGAACATCGAGGCCTGATATTGCATCGCCATATCCCAGGCCGGCTGGCGGCTAAGAGTGGCGTCGAGCGCAAAAATCAGGCGTCCGGAGGCATTGGGGTCAAGCTTGCGGGCCGCTTGAAGAAATGCCGACAGCTCCCCCGCGCTCGACGGAGCCGTTGCAAGTCTGGATTTTGAACCGGTGGTTGGAAGCTTGTCTTGCGCCA
>JAGRLM010000474.1:915-2356 GCA_020441795.1 Nitratireductor sp. | reverse complement strand
CATAGCCCCAGTACCACTGGTAGCCTGTTGCCTTGATGGTGATGGCCGGTTCTTCGGTCGGAGCCAGCTGACGGTTCAGCAGGTCAAATGACGGGAAGGCGATGAACAGGAGCACAATGATCGGTCCGGCGGTCCAGATTACCTCGATCAGGCTGTTGTGGCTTGTCTTCGAAGCAACCGGGTTTGCCCCCTTGCGAAAACGAAACATCACATAGGCCAGCAAGACGGTGACCAGAAGCGTGATCGGACCAATGAACCAAAGGGTATAGGCATCAAACCATTCGATGCGTGCCATTATGTCGCTTGCCGGATCCTGGTGCCAAAGCGCCCATGGACGCGGTTGATCAGCAAAGGCAGCCGTGGACGAAAAAGCCGCTGCGAGGAAAGCAGCAATGGCCGTGACCAGTCTCATCACGATAGTTTCTCCCGTTTTTGGCTCCAATGAGCCGATATTCGCATTTGGCGGCGGTATGGGATGCCTTGCCGAAACCGGCAGTTCATCCGAATTCGCCAAGGTCCGGCACAAATCCGGTGCCCGCGCAGAATCCCGCCATGATCGAAGAGTTAAAACCATAACGCCCCGCACGCCGCAACGTCCACCACCTGTAACGCTATGCGGCATTTTTGCACGTTTGCGCCAGATCAAGGTCACCAATTTCCGGTGCATGACGGGCACAATGCGCAAATCACCTGCAACAGCGGGAAGTTTGAGCGGGTATTACCCAGGGTCAGGACCCATCAATTCGACTGCAATGGCAGTGAAGCCCCCGTCGCAAAAAGGCCCATTTCCGCGGGCAGATGGCCTGTCAGACTGCATGATGGGGTCAATCCGGGCAGGCGAGCACAGAAAAACCCCTTCTGCCTCGATGCTATGGAGTAAATCCGCTTCTGATAGTATGTGCTGATTCGACCGATTGAGAGCTTGGTAAATGACGAGACTGTTCAACCCGACCCGCGGAGCTGTCCGCGGAACCAATCTGCTTCACGGCCTGCTTGTGCTGGCGGCGCTGCTTGCGGCATCGCTGGTGCCGGTTTCGGCTGAAGCCCAGGTGCGCGTGGCATCAGAGCACGGCTTCTGGAAGATCATCTGTGAAACGCCGCCGGGTGCCAAATCCGAGCAATGCGGCATGCACCAGAGCGTCCAGGATGAAACGCGCCAGGAGCTTGGCCTTTCCATCACCATGCTGCGCCCGGCAGACCGCAAGGGCGACCTGCTGCGCATCCAGGCCCCGCTGGGGATCTTGTTGCCCACGGGCGTAGGTCTTGAGATCGACAACGAGAAGATCGGCACGGCCTATTTCGTACGCTGCTTCCAGGACGGATGCTGGGCAGATGTCGAAGTTGACGAGAAACTGCTGGCGCTGCTCAAGAAGGGCAAGGTGGCGATCTTCAAGGTGTTTCCGACACCGGAAGAAGGGATTGGCATCCCGGTTGACCTGAC
>JAGRLM010000474.1:272-867 GCA_020441795.1 Nitratireductor sp. | reverse complement strand
AAGCCTATTTTCACGCGCAGATTCAAATGCCGAGGGAGTGCACCGTGAGTGACAGCCTGAACCTGATTGATCGTTTTGATTCCGGAAAGGATGCCGTTCTGGATCAACTCAAGGCAGCGCTTCACGGATGCGATGATGGTGAGCTTTATGTCGAATATGGCCAGTCCGAGGGACTTGTCTTTGACAATGGCAAATTGAAGACCGGCAATTTTTCCACGGATCAGGGCTTCGGGCTTCGTGCTGTCCTGGGCGAGACATCAGCCTATGCGCATTCCGGCGAGTTCTCGCTTTCCGCGCTCAAGCGCGCCAGCGATGCCGTGTCAGCCGTGAGAAGCGGCCATGGCGGCTCATACGCCGCTGCCCCGCAGGGCACGAACCGCAGGCTTTACGACGACATCAACCCGATTGGCGCGCCAGCCTTCGAGGAAAAGGTGAAAATCCTGGAGCAGATCGATGCCTATGCGCGCGGACTTGACCCGCGAGTGCGCCAGGTATCGGCTTCCATCGGTGCCAGTTGGCAGGTTGTCGAGATCCTGCGTGCCGACGGTCACATGGTGCGCGATATCAGGCCGCTGGTGCGGGTCAATGTCACGAT
>JAGRLM010000474.1:0-137 GCA_020441795.1 Nitratireductor sp. | reverse complement strand
CGGCAGGCCCTCGTCAATCTCGAAGCGGTTGCCGCCCCGGCCGGCACCTTTGACGTGGTGCTTGGCCCCGGCTGGCCGGGCGTGATGCTGCATGAGGCGGTGGGGCATGGCCTCGAAGGCGATTTCAACCGCAAGAA
>JAGRLM010000473.1 GCA_020441795.1 Nitratireductor sp. | reverse complement strand
GTGTCAGGGCTATTCCGAGCCGGGTGCGGGATCTGATCTTGCATCGCTGAAAACGCGGGCCGAGCGCCAGGGCGATCATTACATCGTCAACGGACAGAAGACCTGGACAACGCTGGGCCACTATGCGGACTGGATTTTCTGCCTTGTGAGGACTTCAAGCGAAGGCAAGCCGCAGGAAGGCATTTCCTTCCTGCTGATCGATATGAAGACACCTGGAATTACCGTGCGGCCCATCATCCTGCTGGATGGCGAGCACGAGGTGAACGAGGTCTTCTTCGACAATGTGAAGGTGCCTGTCGGAAATCTGGTCGGTGAGGAAAACAAGGGCTGGACCTATGCCAAATACCTGCTGACCCATGAGCGGACCGGCACGGCAAATATCGGCAATTCCAATGCGGCACTGTCACAGCTCAAGGAGATAGCCAATCGCAGCATGAAGGGCGGCAAGCCGCTGGCAAAGGACCCGTATTTCGCTGCCCGCATTGCCAATGTCGAAATTGATCTGGAAGCCCTGAAGACGACCAATCTGCGCATTCTCGTCGAGGCCGATTCGGGCGCAGCCCCGGGCCCCGAAAGCTCGATGCTGAAAATCAAGGGCACTGTCATCCGCCAGGAAATCAACGACCTTGCGCGCAGGGCGTTGGGGCCGATGGCGCTTCCCTTCGTCTCCGAGGCCATGGATGACGGATATAACGAGCCGTCGATCGGGCCAGACGACGCCAATGCGCTTGCCAGCGATTATTTCAACAACCGGAAGCTGTCGATTTTTGCCGGATCCAACGAGATCCAGCGCGGCATCATTTCCAAGACAAAACTCGGGCTTTGACACATGGATTTTCGATTGGGCGATGACCAGCGCATGCTGGCAGAAACGCTGGAGCGTTTCCTCAAGGACAATTACACGATCGACAAGAGGCATGAGTTTGCCCGAGCGGAAGGCGGCTTCTCCCGCGACATGTGGAAGGCCTTTGGAGATCTGGGCGTAATTGGCGCACTTTTCCCGGAGGATGCCGGCGGTTTCGGCGGTTCAGGTGATGACCTGATGGTGGTGTTCGAGGCACTCGGCCGCGCGCTGGTGGTGGAGCCGTTCCTGCCCACACTGCTTGCAGGCTCCGCGATTGCTGCGACAGGATCCCCGGAGCAGAAAGCCCTGCTTGAAACCGTGATTGCAGGTGAAGCCTTCATTGCTCTTGCCCATGGCGAGCAGGCCGCGCGGTATGACCTTGATCATGTTGAGACCAGCGCGACGCAAGCGGGTGAAAGCTGGAACATATCGGGTGCAAAATCCGTGGTGCTGGGCGGTGCTGCCGCTGATCATCTTGTGGTTTCCGCCCGCACCTCGGGCGGCGTGACTACGGATGACGGCATTTCCCTGTTCATGGTTGATCCCTCGGCTGGCGGCGTCACCATCCGCGACTATGCAACGGTTGACGGATATCCGTCGGCAGAAATCACATTCGACAATGCCCCTGGAGTGCCGCTTGGCCAGATTGGCAAGGCATTGCCGCTGATCGAAAAGCTCCATGCAAAGGCGATTGTCGCGCTTTGCGCTGAAGTTCTTGGGGCGATGGAAGTCGCCAAGGACATGACCGTTGAATACATGCATACCCGCAAGCAGTTCGGCGTCATCATCGGCAAGTTCCAGGCCCTGCAGCACCGCATGGCCGATGTACTGATCGAGATCGAGCAGATGCGCTCCTCGTTGATCAATGCGGCAGGCAATCTGGAAGCGGAGCGCAAGCGCAGGGAATGGGCGGTTTCTGCCTGCAAGACATTGGCCGGACGTGCTGGTCGCCAGGTCGCGGAAGAGGCAATCCAGATCCATGGCGGCATGGGCATGACCTGGGAATATCCCGTCGGTCATTATGCCAAGCGGATCATCATGGCCGATCACCTGTTTGGCGATACGGACCACCATCTGGAGCGCTTCATCGCAATGGGGTGATCAGGGTCCGGGCTGATGGTGCATTGGAGTGAGGGGCTTGCCCCAGCGTGATCATTCCGGCACCTTCGCGGCATGACCGATTCCTTTCGCATTCTTGCTTCCGCCCTCTTGCTGTTGTTGCTGGGTCTGGTGCCGCCTGCTGTTGCCCAGTCCCTTGATGCCCGGTTTCAGGCCTGGCTGAAATCTGACTTGTGGCCAGAGGCAAGCCGTGCCGGCGTTTCTGCAGCGCGCTTCAACGAGGCATTTGCCGGCGTCAGCCTGAACCTGAAGCTGCCGGACCTGGTGGTCCCCGGTCAGAAGCCGAAAACACCGAGGAACCAGCATCAGGCGGAGTTCGGCTCGCCCGGGCGCTATTTTTCGGAAAAGGTGATTGGTGCAGTTGTGGCAGGGGGGCGCAGTCGCGCGCCAAACCTTGCTTCCACGCTTGCAGCAATTGAACGCAAGACCGGCGTTCCGGGTCGTTTCCTGCTGGCGGTCTGGGGCCGGGAATCCGGCTTTGGTCGCGCCAATATTCCCCATGATGCCTTCGAGGTTCTCGCCACCAAGGCCTTCATGTCGAGCCGCAGGGAAATGTTCCGCCGCGAACTGGTTGCAGCCCTTGTCATGCTGGAAAAGCGCCTGGTCACGCGCGCCATGATGAAATCATCCTGGGCAGGTGCGCTGGGCCAGCCGCAATTCCTGCCGACTTCCTATCTGG
>JAGRLM010000041.1:4232-18650 GCA_020441795.1 Nitratireductor sp. | reverse complement strand
ACGATGAAGGACAGGTAGAACCAGTTGGCAACGTAGATATGGGGTTCCTTGCGCTTGAACAGCGTGCCGAGATAGATCAGCAAGTAGCAGACCCACACGATGGTCAGCCAAAGATCGACATACCATTCGGGTTCGGCATATTCACGGCCTTCGGTAGCGCCCAGCAGGTAGCCGGTTGCCGCCATGACGATGAACAGCTGATATCCCCAGAAGACGAACCAGGCGAGGTCACCGCCGAAAAGGCGCGCGCGCGTTGTGCGCTGAACGACGTAGAAGGATGTCGCCAGAAGCGCATTGCCGCCAAAGGCGAAAATGACGGCTGACGTGTGCAGGGGACGCAGACGACCGAAATTGAGCCAGGGCTCGATATTAAGGTCGGGCCAGGCCAACTGCGCGGCGATGATGACGCCGACAAGAAACCCTGCAATGCCCCAGAACAAGGTTGCGATTGCGCCATAGCGAATCGGCCCATCCATGTATTCGGTTTGCTGTGGTGCCGGGCTGGCAGATGCCACCTTCACCCGGCGCAGCATGAAAATCGTGCTTGCGGCAAGCACGAAGAAAAGCACCCAGGCATGGGCGCGGAAGAGATCGTCCTGTGCGTAGGCCGCGCCCATAAGGGCTAGAAACGCGGCCAGCGTCAGTGCGATCGATTCGGCTATGTTTTTCATGGTTCAGTCCTCAACAGGTCCTCTAACGGGTCCATGACTGGCGCGGGAAAGCGCCCAGCTTTCGATCTTTATCGGTTTCCCACCCGCCAGGGTTCTTGTCGCGCAGTTGCACAATTCGACCCATGGCGCCGATGGCCGGACAATGGTCGTGAGCGGGTTGTGTTGCCTTGATCTGAATCAAGGCGAAGAAATGCCGCTACTGCGACAAAAGGTGAATGACGGGGGAGCGCCGGATAAAGGACCGATTGCAATGGGTGTAGCCATGGCCGGAAATACGACATGGAATACGACAAGGGGGAATGACGACATGGCCGGGGAACCGGCCACGAGCGCAGAACTCGTGGAGCGTTTGAAGGCTATCCATGCAAACCAGTTGCGGCTCTGCTCCGAACTGGAAGCAATAGCCGATTCACTGCCTGACAATCTTGATCCCAAGGCCTGCCTGTCGATTGCCCGGATGACGCCATCCCTGTTGAAACAGGCGCATGACTTCGAGGAAGGGTCGCTGTTTTCGCTGCTTCGCGAACGCCTGCCCGATGATGCAGAGCTTGCCGACAGCCTTGAGCGACTGCGCTACGAGCATTGGGAAGACGAAAGCTATGCCGAGGAGATATCGGCTGTCCTGATGGATTGGGCAATGTGCACGAGCAGGCGCAGTGCCGAAGCCACCGGCTACATGCTGCGCGGTTTCTTCGAGGGATTGCGGCGTCATATTGCGTTTGAGCGCGAGCATATCGTGCCGATCATTCTCGGCTCGGATACTGCATATTCCGCTTCGCAAACAAGGTAACGGGAAGGTAACAACATGAATGCACCCGCTTTCCTCCAGTCCAGGGACAGGCTGCTGCGGCTGGGTGCTGCGGTGCCGCGCTATACCAGCTATCCGACGGCTCCACATTTCCATGACGGTGTCGATGAAGGTACCTATAGGGACTGGTTGGCACAGGTTCCCGAAGGCACGCCGATATCGCTTTACATTCACATTCCGTTTTGCGACCGGCTTTGCTGGTTCTGTGGCTGCCATACCAAGCACACGCTCAAATATGAACCGGTTGAAGCCTATCTGCGCGTTGTCGAGCGCGAGATCGCGCTTGTCGCTGCAGCGATTGGCAAGCGGGTCGAATTGCGTGAATTGCATCTTGGCGGTGGATCACCGAGCCTGGTAAAGTCCCGGGACCTGGCCAGTATTGCTGACCATTTGCGCGCGGCATTCGACATTACGGAGCAATCGCGCATCTCCGTCGAAATCGATCCTTCCGATCTTGATGCAGGAGACTGTTCCGGGCTTGAGGCGCTGGGCATGAACCGCGCCAGTATCGGTGTCCAGGATTTTGATCCGGTGGTGCAAAAGGCAATCAACCGGATACAGACATTCGACGACACGGCGCGTGTTGCAGAAGCCCTGCGCAAGGCTGGCGCCAAATCCCTCAACATGGATGCGCTTTACGGTTTGCCGCACCAGAATACCCAGACCATGCTGAAGACGCTTGAACAGGTTGTTTCGCTGCGTCCCGATCGCATTGCCATGTTCGGATATGCGCATGTGCCATGGATGAAAACCCATCAACGCCTTATCGACGAGGCGTCACTTCCCGGAATCGAGGAACGGTTCGAGCAGGCAAATGCGGCTGGTGATTACCTGGAAGCGGCGGGATATCGCCGCATCGGCATTGATCATTTCGCGCTGCCTACGGACAGTCTTGCCATTGCTGCTGCCGAAGGTCGGCTAAGGCGCAATTTTCAGGGTTATACCGATGATCCCTGTGAAGTTCTGCTGGGCATCGGGTGCTCGTCAATTGGCCGCTTGCCACAGGGGCATATCCAGAACATCACGGCTACAGGAAACTACATGGCTGCGGTCAACAAGGGTGACCTGCCGGTGGCAAAGGGCATTGCGTTCACGCTTGACGACCGGATCCGGGCGCGGGTCATTGAAATGATCATGTGTGATTTCCGGATTGATACCGCAGCACTTGAAGAAGAATTTGGCGATGCTGCCGACAAGGTCATCGCTGAGGCCGAGGCGATTTGCAGGCAGGACCGTGATGGCCTGCTGGTGAAGTCGGGAAATGACCAGGTGATACCGGAACCCGCCAGACCCTTTGCAAGGAGTGTCGCAGCCCGGTTCGACACCTATCTGGAAACCGGCAAGGCGCGTCATTCTTCCGGGGTCTGAATTGCGAAAGCCCTAACTGCCGCCGGTGCGTTCGAGCCGGGTGATGTCGGGGATGGTGATGTGCCGGTTGTTCTCGATCTCGATGATACCGGCCTTGCGCAAGCGGGTCATCTGGCGACTGACGGTTTCGATTGTCAGCCCGAGAAAATCTGCCATGTCAGCGCGCGTCATCGGCAGGTCGAACATGATCTTCTGCCCGGCTTCGAATTCCTTTTCCGGATTGATGTTGCGGGCAATCATGTGAAGGAAACTCGCAACCTTCTCGCTGGCGGTCTTGCGGCCAAGCGTCAGCATCCAGTCGCGTGCCTCGTCGAGTTCCTTCAGGGCCTGGTTCAGCAGGCGATGCTCGAGTTCCGGCTGTTCGCGGATCATGGCCTCAAGCGTTGATTTGGGGAAGGAGCACAGGCTGACATTGGACGCAGCCTCCGCTGTTACCTTGCTTGACGAATGGAAGGGCCGTCCCAGGAAATCGGGAGCAAACTGGAGGCCGACGATCTGCTGCCGTCCATCGGCCATCGTCTTTGTCAGTTTGACCACGCCGGACAACACGTTTGAATAGGATGTGACTTCTTCCTCGTCGCCGAGCAATTCACTTCCTGCATCTGCGTGTTTGCGACTGGAATACTTGTTCAGCCTGACAAGCTGATCGGCATTTAGGGCACCACAAATTCCCTTGTGCCGAGCCTCGCATGCGCGGCACAGTTCCGGTATTTCCGAATTGTGAATATCCTGCCGCGAAGGCAGGTTTGTTTTCCCCGTCATACGCACAGCTTACAACAGGCGCGATGATCGCGAAACCCGCGTTTCGCAATCACTAGGCAGATTTCCTGTGGCGTGACATCGCAGCATTTTGCATGCCTGCCGCGATGGCTTGTTCGTATCCTTTGTGTGCCTTTTTTGATCTGCCAATAGCGTTGCCCACTGCCAATGTCGGATGATTTCCCATAGACTGTCGCAATCAGGTCAGGCCATTGGGAAGAAACGGGCGAGCATTCACCGTCTGCTCGCAATCAGGGACAAGATGAAATGCGCTATTCCGCGTTTTCGGTTTTGAAGAATGCACTTTCCGGCCACAAGGGCTGGAAGCCGGTCTGGCGCGAGCCTGAGCCCAAGGCCGAATATGACGTCATCATCGTCGGTGGCGGTGGCCACGGATTGTCGACCGCCTATTATCTGGCAAAAGAATTCGGCCTTACCAATGTGGCGGTCATTGAAAAGGGGTACCTTGGTTCGGGCAATATTGGACGCAACACCACGATAATTCGCTCCAACTACATGCTTCCCGGCAATGAGCGGTTTTACGAGCTTTCGATGAAGCTCTGGGAAGGGCTCGAGCAGGACTTCAATTACAATGCGATGGTCTCGCAGCGCGGGGTCATCAATCTCTATCATTCGGACGGGCAGCGCGATGCCTATGCGCGGCGTGGCAATGCCATGCGACTTGAAGGCGTTGATGCAGAATTGCTGGATCGCAAGGCACTGGAAAAGCTGTGTCCCTATCTCGATTTTGACAATGGTCGTTTCCCCATTCAGGGGGGATTGCTTCAGAAACGCGGCGGAACCGCGCGCCATGACGCGGTTGCCTGGGGTTACGCTCGCGGTGCGGATATGCGCGGGGTTGATATCATCCAGAATTGCGAGGTGACCGGGTTTGTCATCGAGGCGGGCGTCGTCAAGGGTGTCGAGACCAGCAAGGGTACGATCCGGGCGAAGAAGGTTGGTGTTGCTGCAGCGGGGAATACCACACGGGTGATGGACAAGGCCGGATTGCGATTGCCGATCGAAAGCCATGTCTTGCAGGCATTCGTGACTGAAGGCCTGAAGCCGATCATCAACACGGTGATAACTTTCGGCGTTGGTCACTTCTATATCAGCCAGTCGGACAAGGGCGGGCTGGTGTTCGGCGGTGACCTTGACGGCTACAACTCCTATGCACAGCGTGGCAATCTGGCGATGGTCGAACATGTTTGTGAGGCAGGCATGGCCATGGTTCCGATGATCGGGCGTGCGCGCGTGCTGCGATCCTGGGGTGGTATCATGGACATGTCGATGGACGGATCGCCGATCATCGACAAGACACCTGTCGATGGCCTTTATCTGAATTGCGGCTGGTGCTATGGCGGCTTCAAAGCCACGCCTGCATCCGGAATGTGTTTTGCCCATCTGATCGCCAGGGATGCACCCCATCCTGTTGCCACGGAGCTTCGTCTGGACCGGTTTGAAACCGGTCGGGTGATCGACGAAACCGGCCGTGGCGCCCAACCCAACCTGCACTGAGGCGAGCCATGCGAATTCCCTGCCCTCACTGTGGTGAACGTGACCATGCCGAATTTGTCTATCGGGGTGATGCAACTGTTGTGCGCCCCGATCCCGATGCCCCCGGCGCAGCGCGTGCCTTCCATGAATTCGTGCATCTGCGCACCAATCCGGCCGGTCTCCACAAGGAGCATTGGTATCACGAAGGGGGGTGCCGCGCGTGGATTGTGGTAGAGCGCAACACCGTTACCCATGAAGTTATGGGGGCTGTAACTGCGGAAGCCTTCGCACTGTCTGGCGGATTGTCTGGCAGAAAGGCGAACGCATGAGCAATTCGCGCGCAACAAGTGGAACGGGCCAGGAATTCAGGCTTGCCTCGGGTGGTCTGATCGACCGTTCACAGTCAATCGGCTTTTCCTTCGACGGCAAGCGGCACAATGGCCATCAGGGCGATACGCTCGCATCCGCGCTGCTGGCGAACGGTGTGCGCCTTGTCGGCCGGTCGTTCAAATATCATCGGCCGCGCGGCATTCTGACGGCTGGTAGCGAAGAACCCAATGCGCTGGTCGAATTGCGCGATGGTGCGCGCCGTGAACCCAATAGCAGGGCAACCACGACCGAACTTCATGATGGCCTCAAGGCCAGGAGCCAGAACCGGTTTCCAAGCCTGGCTTTTGATGTCATGGGCATCAATGATGTGCTGTCGCCGTTTCTTGCAGCCGGGTTCTACTACAAGACATTCATGTGGCCGGCAGCCTTCTGGGAAAAATTGTATGAGCCGGTCATAAGGCGCGCTGCCGGACTTGGGTCGCTGTCCGGCAAGCCTGACCCGGACAGCTATGAGAAAGCCACCCTGCATTGCGATCTGCTGGTGATTGGTGCGGGTCCTGCCGGTCTCATGGCTGCACTTGTTGCGGCGCGCAGTGGTGCACGGGTTGTAATTGCCGATGAGGATTTCCTGCCTGGCGGCCGCCTCAACAGCGAGCGGATGGAGGTTGGTTCGCTCAATGCCAGCGACTGGGCTGCCAAGATTTCCGGTGAACTTGCCTTGATGGCCAATGTCCGCCTCCTGACCCGCACAACGGTATTCGGGGTCTATGACGGTGGCAGTTATGCCGCGCTTGAACGGGTAGGGGACCATCTTGCGCAACCGGTGCAGCATCAGCCGCGCCAGAGATTGTGGAGGATCATTGCCAGGCGCTCCATTCTGTGCGGCGGTGCAATCGAGCGGCCGATTGCCTTTGGCGACAATGACCGTCCGGGCGTCATGCTGGCTGGCGCGGTTCGAAGCTATCTCAACCGACATGCCGTTCTTTCCGGCAAGGCGGTCACCGTCTTCACAAACAATGACGACGGATGGCGCACGGCAGGCGATATCCTTGCGCTGGGTGGCAAGGTCGAGGCGGTGATTGACCCGCGCAGCGCCGAGGATGTCTCGCATCTGCGTGCAATGGTCGGTGATGTCCCGGTATTTTCACGGTCGAGGATAACCGGTGCAAGTGGATCGAAGGGCATTTCGAGTGTCAGCGTTCTCAATGCCAATGGTCGGGAGATAAGGCTGGAAACGGATTGCCTTGCAGTCTCTGGCGGCTGGAATCCGGCCGTCAACCTGACCTGCCACATGCGGGGCAAGCCTGTTTGGAATGACAGGATCGCGGCTTTCGTTCCGGGAAACGACATACCTGCCGGAATGCGCGTTGCGGGCGCAGCAGCGGGAACGCTGTCAACGCATGGCGCGCTGGTGCAAGGTTCGGAAATGGCTGCGGCGGCTTGCGCCGAACTCGGTTTCAAGGTGTCAAAATCACTCGTTCCCGATGCAGAGGATGCGCCCGTATCCATTCAGCCGTTGTGGCATGTGGCAGAATCGAAATCGCGCGCCTGGCTTGATTTCCAGAACGATGTCACGGTGAAGGATGTGAAGCTTTCCCATCAGGAAGGCTTCAAATCGGTCGAACATCTCAAGCGCTATACAACACTGGGGATGGCAACAGACCAGGGCAAGACCGCCAATGTCTCGGCAATCGCGATCATGGCAGAAATTGCCGGCCAGTCCATTGCGCAGACGGGAACGACGATCTATCGCCCTCCCTACACGCCGGTTGCAATTGCTGCCCTGGCAGGGCGCATGACGGGACGAGACTTCAAGCCTTTCCGCCTGCCGCCATCGCATGACTGGGCAAAGGAGCAAGGCGCGGTGTTTGTCGAGGCGGGCATGTGGCTCAGGGCGCAATGGTATCCGCGAAAGCGCGAGAAGACCTGGCGGCAAAGCGTTGACCGCGAGGTGCTGGCAACGCGGCGCTCGGTTGGTGTCTGCGATGTCTCGACGCTTGGCAAGATTGATATCAAGGGAAGGGACGCTGGAAAATTCCTTGATCGTGTCTATTCCAATGTGATGTCCAGCCTGCCGGTCGGCAAGGTGCGTTATGGCCTGATGCTGCGCGAGGACGGCTTTGTGATGGATGACGGCACCGTTGCAAGGCTTGGTGAAAACCACTTCGTTATCACCACCACGACCGCGAATGCCGGTCTGGTCATGCAGCATGTCGATTTCTGCAAGCAGGTGCATTGGCCGCAACTGGATGTGCATATGGTTTCGGTCACTGACAATTTTGCGCAGTTTTCGGTCGCCGGTCCAAATTCGCGGGCCGTGCTGCGGAAGCTCGTAGATGCGGCCCATGACATTTCCAACGAGGCTTTCGGCTACATGGCCTGTGGCAGGATCACCGTTTGTGGCGGCGTGCCTGCCCGGCTGTTCCGCATCTCGTTTTCGGGTGAGTTGGCCTATGAGATAGCGGTGCAGGCTCAATATGGCGATGCGCTGATCCGGGCGCTGATGGAGGCTGGCCGCGAGTTCGATATCACACCCTATGGCGTCGAGGCGCTCAATGTGATGCGGATCGAGAAAGGCCATCTCACCGGCGCCGAGTTGCATGGTCGCACAACGGCTGGCGATATCGGGCTTGGCAAGATGGTTTCGGCGAAGAAGGACTGCATCGGCAAGGTGATGGCGCAGCGGCCCGGGCTGACCGCGAAGGATCGCCCGGTACTGGCCGGCTTCAGGACCACAAAACCCGAGGACAGCCTTTCTGCAGGCGCGCATTTCGTGAGAATGGGCAAGGAAGCAACCACCGACAATGATGAGGGATACATGACCTCTGTCTGTTTCTCGCCATCGCTCGGCCAGCATATCGGCCTTGGTTTCATCGTTGACGGTGATACGCGCCATGGTGAGAAGGTGCGTGCGGTGGACATGGTGCGAGGGCGCGACGTGGAAGTGGAGATCTGTTCACCGCATTTCGTGGATCCTCAGGGGGAGCGGCTTCGTGTCTGAGTTCAAACTCGCTATCAAAACCGGATTCGGCCTTGATGAGTCGATCCATGAGAACTGGCAGGGATTTTCGGTTTCCGAGATCGCCTTTCCAGGCATTTGCTGGATATCCTGCGGCAAGCAAGGGCTGGCGGATTTTGAAAAAGCCTGGAAGAAACTGTCGGGTGTGAGCCTGCCTGGTGCTGGGCAATTCGTGTCAGGGGATGACGGGCTTTCAAACGTGACGATTTTCGATGGCGGTGCTGGACAGTGGTTTGTCACTGGAGCCAACGCATCCGCACTGGATGCCTTGTCGGGTGTGGCTGCCGTTACTGACCAGACCGGGGGGTGGCTGGGTTTGCAGCTTGAGGGTGCGAAAACCCTGACGGTCCTTGAAAAACTCTGCGGTATTGACCTGCATCCGTCCGTGTTCCCGTCAGGTTCCTGCGCCCGTACGCCTTTCGAGGGAATGGCGGCACTGATCGCCTGCGAGGATAGCAAAGACAGTCGGTTCCTCGTGCTTTTCCAGCGGTCTTCATCACGCAGTTTTCTCGACCATGTTCGCCATGCCGCGCAAAGCAGCTGCGCATTGATTGAAGGTTCTGCGTGAGTCACTTGCTGCATTTGCAATGAACTGCGGCAGCCGCTGTTTGCGCCATTGATTGGCCGATCAAAATTCTGTCAGTTGTGAAATTACGTAAACGTTATCGTAAATACCCCCTTGCCATGCAGTGACGTTCTTGCTTTCCTGCGACTGCGCTACAAAAACGATGATAATGCGCAAGGGAGGAATGCATTGGAGTTTGCCCAGCTTTTGCTTGGAGGCATCTCGGGAGGCTGCGTCTACGGACTGGTCGCCCTTGGTTTTGTCCTCATCTACAAAGCCACTGAATCAGTGAATTTTGCCCAGGGCGACCTGATGATGCTGGGCGCCTTCTTCACACTGCAGTTCGTCAATGCCGCCTATTGGGGCCTGCCGTTCTGGCTTGGACTTGCGATGGCGGTCGTCGTGATGGCGGTGATCGGATATGCGATGGAAGCGCTGATCATCCGGCGTCTGTTTGGCCAGCCGCAATTTGCAGTCGTGATATTGACCATTGCGATCGGATTTGTCCTGCGGTTCCTCGCCGGTTTCATCTGGGGTCACGAGCCACTTACGCTGGAAACACCGTTCGCCGGACAAAATCTCTCGATCATGGGGTTGGCAATCAGCGTCGACGAAGTTTTCGTGCTGGGAACAACCGTGGTGCTGACGCTGGCGCTCTATCTGTTTTTTGCCAAGACCCGCCTTGGCGTGGCGATGCAGGCCTCATCACAAAACCAGCTTGCTGCCTATTACATGGGAGTGCCGGTAAAGCGCATTCACGGTCTGGTCTGGGCGATCTCGGGAGGCATTGCGACGATTGCGGGCATTCTGTTTGCCTCGCGCGGTTCTATCGATCCCAATCTGGGGCTTCTTGGCATCAAGGCATTTGCGGCCGCTGTCATTGGCGGTTTTGGCAGTCTGCCGGGCGCCCTGCTCGGCGGGTTGATCGTGGGTCTGGTCGAGCCGTTCAGCGGTCGATACATGCCTGCAGGCTATAGCCAGATCATGCCCTATGCCATCATGCTGGTGGTGCTGGTGATCAGGCCGAACGGACTGTTTGCCCAGGTACAGAGCAAGAAGGTGTAGGCGATGCGATTTCAACAGAAAACCGCCTATGACGATGACATCAACCTGTATGAGGATCGATACCAGGCATTCTGGTATATTGCGCTTGTAGGGGTCGCTGCTGCACTGCCTTTTCTGGTCAGCAGCTATTTCCTCGGCGAAGTTGTCAATGTCCTGATCCTGGCCATTGCCGGGATGGGCCTGATGGTTCTGGCCGGCCATACCGGTCAGGCAAGCCTGGGCCATGCGGCCTTCCTGGCGTGCGGCGCCTATATGGAGGCCTGGCTCAACAACAAGGGTGTGCCGTTTCTCATCTCGTTTCCTGTTGCAGGACTGTTTGCAGGCGTGGTCGGTGTGCTGATCGCCATCCCGGCCCTGAAAATGTCGGGTATTTACCTGGCGATTGCGACGCTCGCGGTTGGAATCGTGGCCGAGGACGTCATTGTTCTGCTGGAGCCCTATACCGGAGGTATCGGCGGGACCTTTGTCAATGCGATCAATCTGTTCGGTGTTGAGATCGACCGCTATGCCAATCCAAGTGCCTTTTACTGGCTTTGCCTCGGAGTGGCGGTAGTAGTAGCGCTTGGCTATGCCAACCTTCTGCGCTCGGCCACCGGCAGGGCATTTGTGGCTATACGCGATTCGGAAGTTTCTGCGCGCGCAATGGGGATCAATATTGCCCGCACAAAGATGATGGCATTCTTCCTGTCGTGTTTCGTGACGGGACTTTCGGGCGCATTGATGGCGCATTTCCTGGGAGCGTTCAACTACGAGGCATTCCTGATTACTGTCTCGATCCAGTTGCTCCTGATGATTGTTGTCGGGGGCATGGGTTCCATTCATGGCGCGTTCTTTGGCGCAATGGTTATCGGCTTTCTGCCGCAGATCATCACCCTGATCCGGCAACAGGTTTCGATGACCGCCGTACCCGGGCTTGATACGGGCGTGTTTGCAGTCATCCTCGTCGCCATCATCATCATCGAGCCGCTTGGCCTTTATGGGCAATGGATCAAGACCCGCATCTGGTGGCAATTGTTCCCGATGGCGCGTCGGGACATGTTCCGCAGGCAGAAATCCTATCTGAAGACGGAGCGGATGCGATGAGCTTGCTGGTTGCAGAAAACCTGACCAAGTATTTCGGCGGTGTGCGTGCTGTCGATGATGTATCCTTCGAGGTGAATGAGGGTGAGGTCTTCACGATTGTCGGGCCGAACGGGGCAGGCAAGTCGACGATCTTCAATCTGATTTCGCGTTTCTATGACACGTCCAATGGAAAGATCGTCATGGATGGAAAGGATATTACCCGCATCCGTCCGGATGAGGTGATAACCCACGGTATCGCGCGCACTTTCCAGAATATCGAACTGTTCGACCATTCCACGGTTCTTGCCAATCTCCTTGTCGGGCGACATTCGCGCAGACGGTCCAATATCCTGCAGAGCTTGCTGTTTCTTCCATCGGTGCGCGCGGAAGAACGCCAGCACCGTCTGGCGGTGGAAGAGGTGATCGAATTTCTCGATCTTCATGCCTATCGCGACAAGATGATTGCAGGGCTGCCTTACGGTGTTCGCAAGGTGGTCGAGATCGGGCGCGCGCTTGCCTGTGGTCCCAAGCTTCTGCTGCTGGACGAGCCGGCATCGGGCCTGTCGGTCGAGGAAACCCAGGATGTTGCCTACTGGATCGAGGACATGCAGAAGGATATGGGGCTGACCATATTGATGGTGGAGCATGACATGTCGCTCGTGAACCAGGTTTCGAGCCGGGTCATGGCGATGGCAGATGGCAAGACGATTGCGACCGGCAGCCCGGCAGAGGTTCAGGCGCATCCCAAGGTCATCGAAGCCTATCTGGGCATTGAGGAGGCAGCATGAGCGTGGCGATGCCCATGGCGGGTGCTGAGACCGCATCCAGCCTGAAAACGGTCCTCGAAGTGAAGAATGTCGAGACCTATTATGGTGCCGTCATGGCAATCCGTGGTGTGTCGCTGAAGGTCATGGAAGGCCAGATTGCCACGATCCTGGGGGCCAATGGTGCCGGCAAGACCACCCTGCTCAAGACCATTTCCGGTGTGATGGACCCTGAAAAGGGCAAGATCCTTCTCAACGGCGAAGAGATACAGGGGATGGAACCCGACCGGATCGTTCGCCGCGGTGTCGCGCATGTGCCGGAGGGTCGCGAGGTCTTCCCCTTCCTCACCATCGAGGAGAACCTGCGGATGGGGGCATTCACCCGATCCGACAGCGGCGTCGGCGATGATCTCGAGATGGTCTATTCCTATTTCCCGATCCTGAAGGAGCGCTACAGGCAGCAGGCGGGTTATCTGTCAGGTGGCCAGCAGCAGATGCTTGCAATCGGACGTGGCCTGATGGCGCGTCCGCGCATACTGTTGCTGGATGAGCCGTCGCTTGGCCTTTCTCCGCTGCTGGTGCAGGAAATCTTTTCCATTATCCGCAAGCTCAACCAGGAGCAGGGCGTGACGATGATGCTGGTCGAACAGAATGCCCAGGTGGCGTTGAAGACCGCCCATTACGGCTATGTACTGGAAATCGGGCGAATTGTGATGAATGGTGAGGCATCGGCGTTGATGGCTTCAGAAGACATTCAGGAATTCTATCTCGGCGTGCAAGGTGACACGCAACGCGGGCAGAAGCGCTGGAAGCGCCGCAAGACATGGAGATGACCATCAAAAGGGAGGTTTTCATGGCGAACACAAAGCCCTGCATCAAGCCAGTGGGAGGCGCGTGATGAACGTGACTGCGATGCCAACCTGGAATTCGGCGACCAACCCGGTCCGCAGCGAATGGCTCGACTGCGACACGATGGCGAAACTGTTTCGAAAGCAGTGCCAATTGCAGGGCAAGCGGACTGCGCATCGCGAGAAGAATCTCGGTATCTGGGAAGCGCATGGCTGGGATGACTATTACGAGCGCTCGAAATGGATCGGTCTGGCATTGATCAGGCTTGGCCTGAAACGCGGCGAGGTGATCTCGATCCTGTCGGAGGACAACAAGGAGTGGCTGTATTTCGATATGGCTGCGATCTGTGTCGGTGCCATTCCGTCGGGCGTTTACACCACGGATTCCGCCAGCCAGCTCGCCTATCTGGTCAATGATTCCGACAGTCGGTTTCTGATTGTCGAAAATGACGAGCAACTCGACAAGTTCCTCGAGGTGCGCAATGAAATGCCGGGACTGGCGAAAGTCATTGTGCTGGATCCTGAGGGCTTGCGCGACTTCCAGGATGACCAGGTGATTTTCCTGGATGAGCTTTACGGCATGGGCAAGGAAGAGGCGGCGTCTGATCCGGGTCGGTTCGACGCTGAAATCGACAAGTCCCGGCCGGATGATGTTCGCATGCTGATCTATACATCAGGAACTACCGGCCGCCCCAAGGGGGCAATGATCACGCATTCCAACATCCTTTTCCAGATTGCGTCGCTTTCACAGGTCATTCCCAGCAAGAGCAGTGACGAGCAATTGTGCTTCCTGCCGCTATGCCATGTGCTGGAGCGGCTGTTTTCGGTCGAGACGCAATTGGGTTTTGCGACGACGGTGAATTTTGCCGAGAGCCCGGAAACGGTTTTCGACAATCTGCGCGAGGTTTCGCCGCATGTGTTTGTCGCGGTTCCCCGGCTGTGGGAAAAGATCTATTCGCGGCTTCAGATCATGCGAAAGGAATCAACTGCGATTGGCCGATGGGCGTTTGACAGGGCGGTTTCAGCAGGAATGAAGCGGCAGGAACATATCAGCGAGGGCAAGCCGGTGCCGTTCGGGCTTTCGCTGGTTCATGCGTTCTGGGACTTTGCTGTTCTTGCCAATCTTCGCCGCATGATCGGAATGGACAGGATACGGCGCGGGGCAACGGGGGCGGCGCCAATCTCGCCGGAATTGCTGGTCTGGTTTGGTGCCATTGGCGTGCCGGTGCTTGAAGGTTTCGGCCAGACGGAATGCTCGGGTGTTGCCACGATCAACACCATTGAGCGGAACAAGATTTCGACAATCGGCTTCACCATTCCCGGCGCTGAAACACGGCTGTCGGCCGAGGGTGAAATCCAGTTGCGGGGCGGGCACGTGTTCAAGGGATACTGGAACAATCCAGCCAAGACAGCCGAGACACTGACGGAGGATGGCTGGCTCCGGACAGGCGATGTTGGCCGGGTCGACAATGAGGGTTTCTACACGATCACGGGCCGTATCAAGGACATCATCATCACTGCGGGCGGCAAGAACATCACACCTGCCGAAATCGAGAGCGCGCTCAAGTTTTCACCATATGTTGCAGACGCAGTTGTGATTGGCGACAAACGCAAATACCTTACCTGCCTGATCATGATCGATCAGGAGAATGTCGAGAATTT
>JAGRLM010000041.1:0-4114 GCA_020441795.1 Nitratireductor sp. | reverse complement strand
CTGATCAACATCCTGCTGACTGCGGAAGATGACGAGTTGACGCCGACGATGAAACTGAAGCGCAGCTTTGTCGAGGAAAAGCACAAGGGCCTGATCGATTCGATGTATCGAAGCGAAGCTGCCTGAATGGAAAGACCATAGCCCGGCTGGTCCGGGAGGAGGAATGTTGCCCAAGGGCAATGTGTTACCGGGCCCCAGAGGCCTTTCACAAGGGAGGAATATGATGAAGAAGTCATTTGTTACCGCAGCATTTGCTGCGACATTGCTGGCGTCGCCGGCACTTGCCCAAACGCAAGGTGTCAGTGATACCGAGATCAAGGTCGGCGGTCTTCACGACCTGTCGGGCATTTTCGCGGGCTTTTCCGTACCTGCCGTAAAAGCTGCCCAGCAATATTTCGATGAAGTGAATGCCGCTGGTGGCGTCAATGGTCGCAAGATCACCTATATCGTCGAGGATCACGGCTACAATCCGACCAAGGCTGTGCAGCTTGCCAACAAGTTGGTGAACTCCGATCAGGTATTTGCGATGTTGCTGTCGCTTGGCACACCGCACAACCTGGCGGCGTTCAAGATCCAGGATCCGAAGAACATTCCGAATGTGTCGCCGCTTTCAGCTGCTCGCCAGATGCTCGATGAGCCGCTTGCCCTGCACTATGCCGGCACGGCATCCTACTATGACGCCATCCGCGTCGCTGTACGCTGGATGAAGGAGAACGAAGGCAGCACCACCGTGTGCACCATGTTCCTGCCGACCGACTTTGGCGAGGAAATTCATGCAGGTGCAGTGGATGAAGCCAAGGCACTGGGCATGACATATGGCGGTGAAACAACTCACAAGCCGGATGATGCGGATTTTGCCGGTGCGCTGCAGAAGCTCAATGCTGATGGTTGCAACCTCGTAACCGTGGCACTTGGTATCAAGCAGGTCATTACCGTTCTCGGCACGGCGAAAAAGCTTGGCTATAATGACATGAAGTTCCTCGGTTCTTCTGCGTCCTTCCACACCGCGATTGCCAAGGTTCCGGGCGGAATTACCGATGGCTTTTATGCTGCAGCCGGATGGCAGGATCTTGAAGCCCGCGCTGGCGACCCAGAAGTGGCTGCCTGGATCAAGGCCTACACCGAAGCGACTGGCGAAAAGTTCCCCGGAACGGGTGCCCTGCTTGGTCGTTCTGCTGCCGGTCTCTTCGTCAAGGGCCTTGAGGCTGCTGGCAAGGATCTGACACCCGAGAGCTTCCAGAAGGCAATGGAATCGCTTGATTTTGAAGACAAGATTGCAGGCAACAAGGTGAAAATGGGACCTGGAGACCATCTTGCAGCCGACGAAATCTTCATCTCCAAGATTGAAGGCGAATCCTGGAAGACGCTCGCGTCAACCAAGTAATCTTTTGGGCATGAATCTGGAGGGCGGCCCGCAAGGGTCGCCCTTCTTGTTGACCCCGCATCTGCCGGGGTGCAAAGTCGCCCATCATCAACAAAATCCAATCCGGACGGAAATCATGAAAATAGACAATACAGTAGCAGTGGTAACCGGAGGTGCGTCAGGCCTTGGCGAGGCGACCGTCAGGAATTTCATTGCGGGCGGTGCCAAGGTTGCGATCTTTGACATGAATGCAAGCCGCGGTGAACCGCTGGCTGCCGAACTCGGTGCCAATGCCATCTTCTGCAAGGTGAATGTCACCGATGAAGACAGCGTCAAGGCTGGACTGGATGCTGCCGTTGCAGCTTTTGGCCGCATAGATGCCTGCATCAATTGCGCGGGCATCGGCATGGCGATGAAGACGATGGGCAAGGAAGGCCCGCATGATTTTGGTGTGTTCAAGAAGGTGCTGGAGGTCAATCTGTTTGGAACCTTCAACGTATTGCGCCTCGCGGTGGAGCGCATGAGCAACAATACGCCGAATGAGGATGGCGAGCGCGGGGTTATCGTCAATACGGCCTCTGTCGCGGCCTATGACGGGCAGAAGGGTCAGGTTGCCTATTCAGCATCGAAGGGCGGTGTTGTTGGCATGACCTTGCCGATCGCGCGTGATCTGGCGTATTACGGCATTCGCATCTGCACCATTGCTCCAGGGCTTTTCCTGACGCCACTGTTCGAAGGCCTTGGACAGAAAGTCGTCGACGAACTCTCCGCCCAGGTGACGTTTCCGAAACGTCTGGGCAAGCCGTCCGAATATGGAGCGCTGGCTCGCACGATTGTCGAAAGCCCCTACATGAATGGCGAAACGATTCGTCTTGACGGCGCCATCCGGTTGCCGTGAACCAATGAGCGGCGATTTCGAATTTCTCGATTATTCGGTTTCCGGCGCGGTTGCGAGGATCACACTTGACCGCCCGAAAGTGCTCAATGCCTTCAATGCGGGATTGCGCCGGGAATTGCTTGCTGCTGCAAGAAGGGCAGGCGATGATCGGGACATCCGCATTGTTGTGCTTGCAGGAAATGGTGCCAGTTTCTGCGCGGGCGCTGATCTTGCAGAAGGCATTGCCGCTTCTGTTACGGAGCAGATCGAGAACGAGTACAAGCCATTCCTGATGGAAATTGCCGAGAGCAGCAAATTGTGGATTGCCGCAGTCCAGGGCTCGGCGGCGGGCATTGGTGGGGCGCTCGCCATGGCCTGCGATTTTCTGGTGATGGAAGAGGACGCGCAAATCTACATGGCATTTGCGGCAATCGGGCTGATCCCTGATGGTGGGGCTGGTTGGCAATTGCAGAATGCGCTTGGTCCACGGCATGCGCTGCAAGCGATTGTCGAGGGGCGCAAGATCAAGGGGCCGGAATGCCTGACGCTTGGCCTTGCCAACAAGGTGGTGGCAAAAGGCGAGGCGGCGAATGCTGCCATGCAATGGGCGGTCGAACTTGCCAGGGGGGCACCGCTTGCGCAGGCGGCCGCGAAACGTGCCCAGCGCGAGATGCGCGGCAAGTCACTGGGCGAAGCAATTTCCATCGAGGCGCATCTGCAGCAGGCGCTGACCGAGTCTGAAGATTTCCGCAATGGTGTCGCAGCCTTCTTTGCCAAGCAGAAACCGGAATTTTCCGGACGCTAGGTTCAGGCCAACAATATCGCCATCATGGATGAGTCCGCCTCGCGAAGATCGTCCACCACGTTGAAATGATGGCGGTCAGGTTGTTCAATGCAAAGCGTCTCTGCGCCAAGGCCGGTCCAGATATTGGCCAGAAGCGCATTTTGCCGGATGAATTCTGATCGCTCACCGGCACCCACCCAGCAAACCAGTGGTATCGCTGCCGCAGGATGGTGAAGGGCAGGGCTTTCATCCGAGGCTGTTGCCAAGTCAAGCTGCAGGGTGTTGTTCAATACGAGGTTGAGCAAGGGTCGCAGATCATGAACGCCGGAAATACTCATGACGCGACGGATGCGAGCCAGTGTCCCGGAAGCAAGACGCGTGTCCTTGCAGATCATCCTTGTCGCAAGATGCCCACCGGCGGAATGTCCGGAAACAACGAGCGGACCCGCAATCCGCGCCGCGATGGTTTCAATCGCCAACGCAATATCCGATGTAATGTCAGGAACCGTGACTTCGGGACAGAGCGGGTAGGATGGCATTGCAACTGCCCAGCCATGACCAAGCGAACCTTCGGCAAGATGCGCGAAATAGCTGTTGTCAAAGCGCATCCAGTAGCCGCCATGAATGAAGACATGAATGCCGACAGGTTCGTTCTTCGGAAGGAAGAGATCAAACCTGTTTCGCTCGTGGGGTCCATATGGGATGCCGGTTTCCAGTCTGCCCTCCGCCTGTAATTCCTTCCTGTATGCGGTTGAAAGCTCCGTCCACAGGTCTGGATAGGTTGCGCCATTGGGGACATTCGTCATGTTGGCATAGGCGTCGTCCCAGTTTTTGATCTTGTGTGGCACCATGCCTCTTCCCCCTGGCTGTGTAAGGTATCGGAAATGCTGACGTCTGCCGTGCATGCGTCATTTGGCAAGATGCATGGCGGACGATTTCATTGCAACATGGCATTGAGGATGCTTCCTGTTTGAAGCGATGATTCCGGCATTCGACTGAAAACTGCCGGAGTTGGAGAAAAGGTTTTTGAAGTGGGGGAATCATGACGGCTCACCTGAGTGCCGATGGTCGCACAATCGATACATCGCCG